>CBCSVJ010000227.1:0-2734 GCA_965143545.1 uncultured Haemophilus sp.
TCGTTTAGGACCTCGATGCCCTTTTGCGCAACGGGAATGCATTCAAAAGCCAAGCCGATATCGTATTAAACAGCATGAGTTTTCCTGCCATCATCCGATTAATCTTCGAGAACGGCAGTTTAAAGATAAAATTGCAACTTCACCGCTTACGCTCAATACCGAATCAAAAGGAAACGAATAATGCCATTATTACAAGTGGAAAATCTCAGTAAAACCTTTGATGAACCCGCAAAACTTTTTGGTTTCGAGCAGTTTTATGCGGTAAAAGACGTCAGCTTTACGCTTAACCGTAAAGAAACGCTTGCGATTATCGGTAAAAATGGTTCGGGTAAATCGACCTTAGTAAAAATGATCGCAGGGATAACTCCCCCTGCTTCAGGAAAAATCTTATTTAATGATTTACCATTACAATTCGAAGATTTTCACTATCGCGCACAGCATATTCGAATGGTTTTCCAAGATGCGAATTCAGCGTTTAACCCGCGTTTAAATATTGGACAAGCCTTAGATGCACCACTACGATTAATTACCGATTGGGATGAAGAGACTCGCAATGAAAAGATCTTTGAAACGCTCTCATTGGTAGGGCTTTATCCTGATTATACGAATCTGAAAATTAAACATCTTTCAGTCAGCCAAAAACAACGGATCGCCTTGGCTCGTGCTCTAATTCTTCAACCCGAGATCATTATTATTGATGATGCATTGAGTACATTAGATGCTTCTGTGCGTATTCAATTGCTTAATCTGATTTTAGATTTACAAGAACATTTAGGCATTTCCTATATTTATATTGGACAAAATTTAGGCATTATCAAACATATTGCAGATCAAGTTTTGGTGATGGATGATGGTGAAATTATCGAATCTGGTACACCAAGAGAGATCTTTTCTAATCCTCAAAATAATATTACTCGCCTGCTTGTAGAAAGCCATTTTGGTCAATTACTTGATGAAAATGCTTGGCAAACAACGACTTCCTAATTCTCTTTAAAATAAGTTAGGCATAGACATCTCAAAAAAACGTCTTTAAAATTGACCGCTCTTTTCATTCTTTTTAACAAAATAGGAAAGCAACTATGCAAGCGTTATTAAAACTCACTAACTTTGTGAGCAAAACTTTCGCACTATGGGCGATTGTTTTTGCTCTTCTCGCCTTTCTCTTCCCAGAGCAATTCAAAATTTTTGCACCCTACATTCCTTACCTTTTAGGTTTGGTGATGTTTGGCATGGGGATTACCTTAACTTTCGCTGATTTCAGTGAAGTGGCTAAACACCCGAAATCTGTATTCATTGGTGTAGCGGGTCAATTCATTATCATGCCTGCTATTGCATTTGGATTAGCAAAAGCCTTTGATTTGCCAGCTGATTTAGCGGTTGGTGTAATTCTTGTGGGTTCTTGCCCAGGTGGTACGTCATCAAACGTAATGACTTATTTAGCGAAAGGTAATACCGCGCTTTCTGTTGCTTGTACCACAATCTCAACCTTACTTTCACCAGTATTAACCCCTGCTATTTTCTATGTATTAGCAAGCCAATGGTTAGATATTGATGCAGGTGCAATGTTTATGTCTGTATTAAAAATGGTGTTGTTCCCAATTTTCTTAGGTTTAGTTGTTCGTGCACTCTTCAAAAAACAAGTGGAACAAGCAAGCCAAACTATGCCATTAGTCTCTGTTATTTCTATTGTATTAATCCTTGCAGCCGTCGTAGCAGTAAGTAAAGATAAGATTGTAGAATCTGGCCTATTAATTTTCAGCGTGGTGGTTTTACATAACTGCTTAGGCTATTTAATTGGCTACTTTGCGGCAAAATTATTTAAACTTAATACGGCGGATAGTAAAGCAGTAGCAATCGAAGTCGGTATGCAAAACTCAGGTTTAGGTGCTGCACTGGCAGCCGCTCATTTCAACCCAATTGCCGCAGTACCAAGTGCTTTATTTAGTTTCTGGCACAATGTATCGGGACCAATTTTGGCGAATATTTTCTCTAATATCAAAAATGAAAAATAAGCTATTTTGGGAAAAAAATAAGGGCGGAAATTATATTCCGCCCTTTTTATATTTTACTGTTTTACTTAACCGAACCACAATTTAAACAATACAAATACTGCCCTTTTGGATCATTAAATTGAGTTAACACATTCAGTTGTCTTTTCACTTGATGCACTTCCTGTGGCAATCCCAACCAATTTGTCAGTAGCGCTTGACCTTTTTGTTTAAGCTTGCGATCTAATTTAGCGAAGAAACTATTATCTTCATCAACCAACCATTGCACGCTGAAATTATCCATGTATTTATCAGGATGTTGGTTGACTAGAGCGACCACTTTATCAATGGCTACATCAATATCGCCTAATTCATCCACTAAGCCATTTTTCTGTGCATCTTGCCCTAACCAAACTTGGCCCTGAGCAATTTTATCCACTTTATCTTTTGATAATTGACGACCACGGCTTACCACCTCTAAGAAACGATCATAACCATTTTCGATACTAAGTTGATAAATATCCTGTGTATTTTTACCCAATGGACTTAAAGCTGACGTTTCCGCGAGATCCGTTGTCGCTACGCCATCAGTACTCATTCCCATTTTTTTGATTGTATTTTCAAAGGTTGGGAATAATGCAAAAATCCCGATTGAACCCGTAATCGTATTTTTGTCTGCCACGATATAGTCGGCAGTTGAAGAAATCCAATAACCACCAGAGGCTGCCATACCGCCCATAGATACC
>CBCSVJ010000228.1:0-2732 GCA_965143545.1 uncultured Haemophilus sp.
CCTTTATTCCATTGATGAAAGAAATTATTCGTCATGCGAGCAAACAAGGCGTACAAGATGTGATGTTTGGTATGGCACACCGTGGCCGTTTAAACATGTTAGTAAACGTGCTTGGTAAGAAACCTGAAGATCTTTTCGACGAGTTTGCGGGTAAACATTCAGGCGAGCGTACAGGTGACGTGAAATACCACCAAGGTTTCTCTTCTGACTTTGCTGTAGATGATCGTCGCGTGCATTTAACCCTTGCATTTAACCCGTCGCACTTAGAAATTGTTAGTCCAGTGGTTATTGGTGCGGTACGTTCTCGTCAAACCAAAAAGAACGATACAGAGCGTAATCAAGTATTAGCGGTTACTGTTCATGGGGATTCCGCGGTAGCGGGACAAGGTGTTGTACAAGAAACCTTGAATATGTCTAATGCTCGTGGTTATACCGTTGGTGGCACAATCCGTATTGTGATCAATAACCAAATTGGTTTTACTACCTCTAACCCAAATGACACGCGTTCAACAGAATATTGTACGGACATTGCGAAAATGATTCAGGCACCGATTATTCATGTGAATGGTGATGATCCTGAAGCGGTTGCTTTTGCGGCGAGAATGGCGGTGGAATATCGTAATTTATTCAAACGCGATATCTTCATTGATCTGATTTCTTATCGTCGTCATGGTCATAATGAAGCGGATGAACCATTAGCCACTCAACCAATGATGTATAGCATCATTAAAAAACATCCAACGCCACGTAAAGTCTATGCAGATCGTTTAATTGCTGAAGGGGTGATTACCGAAGAAGAAGCCATTGAAATGATGAATCTCTATCGTGATGCTTTAGATAACGGCGATCGTGTAGTGAAAGAATGGCGAGAAATGGATATCGCCCAAATGGACTGGTTGCAATATCTCAACTATGACTGGACATCCCCTTACGAAAGTAAATTTCCACAAGAACGTTTCCAGACTTTAGCGGAGCGTGTCAGTGAATATCCAGAAACCTTGCGTGCTCATCCTCGTGTAGAAAAAATTTATGCTGATCGCCGTGAAATGGCAAAAGGCGAGAAATTGTTCGATTGGGGGATGGCGGAAACTATGGCATACGCAACCTTATTAGATGAAGGTGCTAATGTTCGTTTATCGGGTGAAGATGCGGGACGTGGTACGTTCTTCCATCGCCATGCGGTTGTGCATAACCAAAATGATGGTACAGGTTATGTGCCATTAACACATTTACATGCCAACCAAGGTCGTTTTGAGGTGTGGGATTCTGTATTATCCGAAGAAGCCGTATTGGCTTTTGAATATGGTTATGCAACAACAGATCCAAAAACATTAACCATTTGGGAAGCGCAATTTGGTGACTTTGCAAACGGTGCACAAATCGTGATTGACCAATTTATCAGTTCAGGCGAACAAAAATGGGGCAGAATGTGTGGCTTGGTGATGTTATTACCACATGGTTATGAAGGCCAAGGTCCAGAGCACTCATCAGCTCGTTTAGAACGTTATTTACAACTTTGTGCAGAACAGAATATGCAAGTGTGTATTCCATCTACACCAGCACAGGTTTACCACATGCTACGTCGTCAATCGATTCGTAAAATGCGTCGTCCATTAATTGGTATTTCACCAAAATCCTTATTACGTCATCCACTTGCCGTGTCAAGTTTAGATGAATTAGTAAATGGCACATTCCAAACAGTCATTGGTGAAATTGATAACATCGATCCAAAACAAGTTAAACGAGTCGTCCTATGCTCAGGTAAAGTGTATTACGATCTTTTGGAACAACGTCGTGCGAATAACCAAACAGATGTGGCGATTATTCGTATTGAGCAGCTTTATCCGTATCCACATGAAGATGTGAAGAAGGCGTTAGAGCCTTATGCTCATGTGACGGATTATGTATGGTGTCAAGAAGAGCCATTAAACCAAGGTGCTTGGTATTGTAGTAAGCATAACTTTGACAGCTCGCTTCCTGAGCATGTGAAGTTAAAATATGCAGGCCGTCCAGCATCTGCTTCACCAGCGGTAGGTTATATGTCTTTACACACCAAACAGCAAAAACAATTGGTAGAAGACACGCTGACACTGTAAAAGTGCGGTCGAAATTTCAGTAATTTTTAAAGAAAGAATAATTTAAAGGAAAATAAAATGACAATTGAAATTCTTGTTCCAGATTTACCGGAATCCGTTGCGGATGCAACTGTTGCAACATGGCATAAAAAAGTTGGTGAGACAGTAAAACGTGACGAAGTATTAGTAGAAATTGAAACAGATAAAGTGGTACTTGAAGTGCCGGCATTAAGCGATGGTGTGGTGGTTGAAATTCTTCAAGAAGAAGGTGCAACCGTAGTAAGTAAACAGCTCTTAGGTAAGCTTTCAACTCAACAAGCGGGCGATATTTCAACTGAAACAGTGAAAGACAATGAGCCAACACCTGCTGATCGTCAAAGAGCAGCCATTGAAAATAGTCATAATAATTCAGCTGATCAAGGTCCAGCTATTCGTCGTTTATTAGCTGAACATGATTTAGATGCAGAGAAAATTCAAGGTTCTGGTGTGGGTGGCCGTATTACTCGTGAAGATGTTGCACGTGAAGTAGCAAAACGAGATGCACAAAAAGCGAAACAAGATGTGGCGACAGAGCAGAATACCATTAGCACCGTGGCATATAGCTCTCGTTCAGAAAAACGTGTGCCGATGACCCGTTTACGTAAACGTATTGCAGAA
>CBCSVJ010000229.1:0-2674 GCA_965143545.1 uncultured Haemophilus sp.
TAATTTTAATGCCATTCGCACAGCGCACTATCCTAATGCACCTTGGTTTACTGAATTATGTGATGAATGTGGTTTTTATGTGATTGCAGAAAGTGATATTGAATCGCACGGTACGAATGCAGTCTATGTGGAGTCGCCAGAAACAAGCATTTTGTTAGGGGTAAAAACAGAGATTGATCATGAAGCAATTCGTCAAAAAACAATCGACAATTATTGCTATATGGCTCGAAGCCCTGAATTTAATCAAGCCATTTTAGACCGCACTTATGCCAATGTTGAGCGAGATAAAAATCGTCCTTCTATCGTGATTTGGTCATTAGGGAATGAAAGTGGCTACGGTGAGAACTTTGAGCAAGCTGCCGCTTGGGTGAAACAGCGCGATCCAAGTCGCTTAGTGCATTATGAAAATGCGATCTTTCAACATTCAGCCCATCAAAATGACACATCCAATTTAGATTTTCATAGCGAAATGTACACCAGCACGGAAGAATTGGATGCTTATTTTGCCGATGCCCAAAATCAAAAGCCGTATCTTTTCTGTGAATACTTGCATGCGATGGGGAATTCTTGCGGGGATACGGAAGATTATTTCCAAGCTATAGAACGACATACTGGCACTTGTGGTGGCTTTGTGTGGGAGTGGTGCAATCATTCGCCTTATTTGCCAAACTCAAGCAAGATGGGCTATGGCGGAGATTTTAATGACACGCCGAATGACGGTAACTTTTGTGCTGATGGATTAGTCACGGCAGACCGTCAAATTCAAAGCAATTTGTTGGAATACAAAAATGTGTATCGTCCACTTCGAGCTACCTTAAAAAATGGTCATATTGAACTCAAAAATTATTTAGATTTTACGGATGCGGCAGAGGCCATTTCGATTCATTATCAAATCACCGAAGATTTTGCTGTTATACAAGAAGGCCAAATAGATGGTTTAAACATTGCGCCAAAATCAACCGCACTTTTGCCTTTAACATTGCCGGCAAGTAACGGTTCATTACAAGTTTTAACATTGACCTATCATCAAAAAACAGAAACGGGCTTAATTCCCCAAGGGCACAGTTTGGGATTTGATCAGATCATTTTGTCGGAGCAACCTCATTTATTCGCTGATGAGCTCAAATCAAATCTCCAACCGATTTCTGTTTCAGAACATGCCAATTTAATTTTAGTTAAAGTGGCAGATATTGAATACCAGTTTGATCAATATAAAGGCACTATTCAACAAATTCGCAAAGCGGGCGAGCCGTGGTTGAATCAAGCTGCCGATTTTAATATTTGGCGAGCGCCTTTAGATAATGATAGTTTAATGAAAGCATATTGGCTTGCAGCAGGTTACGATCGTGCGACGAGTCGAGTCTATGATTACCGTGTAACTGAGCAGGAAAGTGCGGTTGAAATTACCTTTAAATTAGGATTGGTTGCCGTATCAAAAGCGCGAATTCTGACATTGCATGTGGTGTATCGTATTGAGCAAAATGGATTACTTCGCATCAATATTCATGCTGAAAAACAACCGCACTTGCCATTCTTACCACGCTTTGGTTTGCGTTTCTTCCTTAATCAAGGATTTAACCAAGTGGAGTATGTAGGCTATGGTCCAACGGAAAGTTATCTGGATAAACATCACGCCACGGCTTTCGGTCGTTATAAGACAATACCAGAAAGTAATCATGTACCTTATTTAAAGCCGCAAGAAAATGGCAGTCACTATGGTTGTCGTGAAGTGAAGGTGGCGAATTCGTCTGATTGTTTTATCGTGCAAAGTCATGTGCCTTTTAGCATGAATGTTTCGCCTTATTCTCAAGAAGAATTGGGCAGTAAAAAGCACCAATATGATTTGGAGAAAAGTGGTAGTACGATCTTGTGTGTGGATTATAAAATGAGTGGGGTAGGATCCAACTCTTGTGGACCTGTATTAAAAGAACAATATCGTTTGAATGAAACGGAGTGGGATTGGTCGATCTCGCTACAAATTAACTAAGATGAAATAAAAAAGTGCGGTTGAAATTAACCGCACTTTTATGTTTTTAGCAAAAATTAAGCAATAACGTTAAATTGTTCTTTCATTAATGCTTCGAAATCAGTGCAACCACCGATTGGTTTTTCATCGATAAAGATTTGTGGCACAGTTTCCACTTCTTTACCGACAGATTTTGATAAATCTGCTTTAGAAATGCCTTCAGCGATAATATCTACATAGCGATAATCGAAATCCGCTACTTCACCTTTTAATTTTTCAGCAAGGTTTTTTGCACGTACACAATAAGGGCAGCCAGGACGACCAAAAATAACTACGAACATAAAATTTTCCTTTTATTTAAACAAAATTCCTAATGATTTTACTCTATTTCCACAAAAGCAGAAATCATTTTTCAGGATTATTGTGATTGGTGTAATATATCAACTCTTCTTTTCCTAAGGGTATAACTGAATGAAATTATTGATGCTTTGCCGCGAGCCTCGCCTTTATAGCTGCCAGCGTTTAAAAGAAGCAGCAGAAAGTTGCGGGCATCAAATGGATATTTTGGATCCTAATCGTTGCATTTTAAAACTCGACAAAAATCAACCGCACTTTTCTTTGTATTATCAACAAAATGCAGAAAGTGAGCCTTATTTATTGCCCAATTATGATGCAGTGTTACCACGTTTTGGGACGACAAGCACCCAA
>CBCSVJ010000230.1:0-2667 GCA_965143545.1 uncultured Haemophilus sp.
CATATTATATGTACGGAGGCATTTCATTTACACAAGATTCTTGACGCTACCCATATTACTCAATAGATTAATATCAAATGGTGAAAATCAACGAAAAAAGGAGATCTATCAAGCAATCTCCTTCCCAATAAATCTCCTCTTATATAAAGTTATTTATGAACACTGATTTAAGCTAAGCTGCCGATATCACAATCTCATCATCCACTAAATCAGCCTTCAAGTTTTTGACATCTAAGTGGTCAAGGTAGAAATCCGTTACCTTATCACGAATTTGTCGTTCAATTACTCGCCGTAATGGCCGCGCACCCATTGCTTCATCATAGCCTTGTTCCATCAGCCAATCTTTAGCCGCTTTAGTTACCTCAAGTTTGATGGATTTTTTGGCTAAAGTTTTTTGTACATCCGCCAACATCAAATCGACAATTTGACTTAAGTCTTGCTTAGTCAGATGTGAAAATTCCACGATTCCATTAAAACGGTTCAGAAATTCTGGGCGGAAAAATGGTGCTAACTTATCCATTAATGACTGATCTCGTTGCTTGTCACCACTTAATGCTTCATTACCAAAGCCAGCATTAGAAGTAGCAATAATAATCGTATTTTTGAAATTAATGACATTGCCTTGTCCATCCGTTAAGCGCCCATCATCCATCACTTGTAACAGTAACGTTAATACTTGTGGATCAGCCTTTTCAATTTCATCTAATAATACAATGGAATATGGATTACGCCGAACCCGTTCAGTTAGAGTATTAGCATTATCTTCATAGCCTACGTATCCAGCCGAGGTACCAATTAATTTCGACACAGCTGTACGATCAGCATATTCACTCATATCTAGCCGAATAATCGCATTTTCATTTCCAAACATATCTAAGGCTAATTGCTTAGCTAATTCAGTCTTTCCTACGCCAGTTGGGCCCACAAACAGAAAACTTCCAATCGGCTGATCACCCTCTGAAAAGCCCGCACGGTTACGCCGAATTGCTTTTGCTACCATTTCAACCGCTTCATCTTGACCGATTACCTTACTTTTCAGACGCTTATCAAGATTTTTCAAGCGCTCAATATCATTAGCGCCCATATCAGAAACTGGTATACCAGTTAAACGTTCAACCGATTGTGCCACATCATCAATCGTGGCAGTGATTTTTTCTTTTTGATCCGTTTCTTTAATTTTTTGCTTGGTTTCCTCGATCGACTTCTTGATATCAGCGGCTTTTGTAAAGTCCTCCGCTTTAATGGCGGCCTCCTTAGCTGCCTCTAATTTTTTAAGGCGTTGATCCAATGTCTCAACATCAGTTGGCGAATTTTTAGCCGCTAAATGAGCCGCAGTCATGTCGATCAAATCGATAGCTTTATCTGGCAAAGTGCGTTGTGGTATATATTGGATTGAATAATCCACAGCCGCCTTCAAAACATCATCTGGTAATACAACATGATGATGTTTTTCGTACAGCTCTTTAACACCTTGTAATATACGTAAAGTGTCAGCGGCCGTCGGTTCATTAATCACAACATCATTGAATCGCCGTGCCAAAGCCGCATTTTTCAAAATAGTATTGCGATATTCATCTTGAGTCGTAGCCCCGATTACACTCAGCTCGCCACGTGACAAAGCAGGTTTAATGATATCAGCCAATCCTTTGCCACCATCTTCACCACCAGTGGCACCCGTGCCGAGAATCTGATGAATTTCATCGAAGAATAGAATAATATTACCAGCTGCTTTAACTTCCTCTACCAGCTGTTTAATATTTTCTTCAAAAGAACCGCGATATTGAGTTCCCGCTTCCAAAGACGATAAATCAATCGAATAGATTTCTTTATCTTGAATCGTTTCTGGAACTTTACCAGCCACAATTGCTTGTGCCAGACCTTCGACGACTGCAGTTTTACCTACACCGGCATCACCAACTAAGATTGCATTATTTTTCGTTCTACGACTCAAAATTTCTGCAGTTTCTTGAATCTCATTCTCACGTCCAATCACTGGATCTAGTAATCCATCACGAGCCTGTTCCGTCAAATTAGTCCCTAATTTTTCTAAAATCCCTCCTTTTTTAACAGCCTGTTGACCATCTTTAGATACTTCTATTGTTTTATTATTTTGGGGTAGCTTACCAGTTGCTCGGTATTGAGCAAACTCATCCGGTGTCAACGATTGTCCATTAACTAAATACCGTGCACGCTCCGAATTTTGATTATCCATGCGCCGAAATAATTGATTGAAAACATCATCCATATCATTGTTGAAAAAAGGATCATTTCCGTAGAAATTTGCCATATTAACACACCTCCATAAAAATTTATATGTGTAACTTAGTGACCATAATATCCTTTAAAACTATAACTGAATTGTATCACAATTTTTATGTATCGCTAAGTAAAGTGCTTATAGAATCAATTAGAAATAATTAGGATAATTTTGTTTAAACAATAGTAAAGAAGTGTTAAGCGTATCAGACTAAGACTTTGCTTTTTCGTGGGCTTCGATTGCCAGAACGTCCTTTGAAACTTCGTTCAATTCATTACCTCATTTCTTTTATTATTTATGATACGGATTAAAGCGTACTCTTTGCCCAAAAAAATATTGTTAATAGGAACTTGATACAGATTAGACAGCTCATTTAAAAGAGAAAATGGAATATCAGAACTATCTTTTTC
>CBCSVJ010000231.1:0-2666 GCA_965143545.1 uncultured Haemophilus sp.
CTTTTAAGCAAGATTGTGCATCACTTACTCCTAGCTCTTCTTTAATACGTGAGTCTTTGAAGTATTGTGAATAACCGTTATGTGGTGTGTAACCTAAAGTTAAGATACGTTCTGCCACTTCATCGACTTTTTCCACTAAATCAGTGTAGATTTCTTCAAATTTTGCGTGTAATTCAAAAAAGTTTACGCCTTTGATGTTCCAGTGGTAACCACGCACGTTAGTATAGAATACTTGATAGGTTGCTAATAATTCGTTTAATTTTGCTGCTAATTTTTCAGATGCTTTTTTATCTAAACCGATAGATGTCTTTGACATAGTATTTTCCTCTTTATTGTTGATTAAAATGTTGTTCCCTTGCTTGGGAAGTGCGGTCATTATAAGCATCATTTTTTCTGATGGCTATTTCATATTATCTAGTGATTCAATAGTTAAAATCTATTTATAATAAATTATACATAGTTAAAAACTTTTATTTTAAATTGCAAAAAACTCTGTGAAGTAGATCACACATTCAATATTTCCCCTTTGACAGAATGAATCGAAGATGATTATGATTGATGCAAATCATTTTATTCTAAGATTTGATTGCTTTACTTCATTTTCGAATGAAATGTTTGGCTAGGTTTAAAAACCAAAAATATGATTTTATTACTCATCAGGAGTTTAGTATGACAAAGCATTTTTCCTTTGAAACTAATGAATCTCGTCGTCATTTTATGAAACTTATGGCTGGCGTGGGGGCAGGTCTTGCATTTAGTGGTACGTTAGGCACATTTGCACCAAAAGCCTTTGCTGCAGAAATTAAAGGTAAAACTATTGAAGCGGGGATTGCTTATCCGCTTTCTACCGGTTTTGACCCAATGACATCAAGTGGTGCATCACCTTATGCAGCAAACTTGCACATTTTTGAAGGTTTGGTGGATTTGCATCCTGCAACTCGTGAACCTTATCTTGCTTTAGCAGGAAAAGAGCCAGAACAAGTTGATGAAACAACATGGCGCATTACTTTACGTGAAGGCGCAACCTTCCATGATGGTACACCGGTCACCACTGAAGACGTTGTGTATTCTTTCAATCGTATTATGGATCCAGCCAATAAATCATTATTTGTGATGTTTATTGATTTCGTTGAAAGTGTGAAAGCTGTGGATGATAAAGTGGTGGAATTTAAATTGAAATATCCATTTGCTTTATTTGCTAACCGTTTAACTTGCGTGAAAATTGTACCGAAACACGTGATCGACAAAGTAGGACAATCTGCATTTGATGCACACCCAGTTGGTTCTGGTCCATTCAAATTTGTTTCAGCGGTGAAAGATGACAAAATCGTCTTTGAAGCGTATGAACCTTACAATGGTAAATATCCAGCACAAGTTGAAAAAATGTCTTGGTTATTACTTTCTGATGCCGCAGCTCGTGTAACTGCACAAGAGTCTAAACGTACTCAAGCAATGGAAAGCGTGCCTTATTTAGACATTAGTCGTTTGAAAAACAAAAAACAACAAGTGCAATCCGTCCAATCTTTCGGCTTGTTATTCTTAATGTTTAACTGTGAGAAAGCTCCGTTTAATAATCCAAAAGTACGTCAAGCGTTACACTATGGTTTAAACACTGACAAACTTGTTGATATTGTATTTGATGGTAATGCAGAAGCTGCAACATCATACTTACAAACGACTCACCCAGATTATATTAAGGCATCAACTCAATATCCTTATGATCCGGAAAAAGCAGCGGCATTATTAAAAGAAGCCGGTGTAACTGAGCTTAAATTTGAATTGCTCGCAACCGACCATGACTGGGTGAAAGAATCTGCACCGTTAATTTTAGAGTCTTGGAACAAGATTCCAGGTGTGAAAGTAACTTTACAACACTTACAATCTGGTGCGTTATACAGCAACAACGTGGATCCAGGTGTATATGAAGTGGCAATCGCTCCGGGTGACCCATCAGTGTTCGGTAATGACTTAGACTTGCTTTTAAGCTGGTGGTATCGTGGTGATGTATGGCCGAAACGTCGTTTCCGCTGGAGTAACACCCCTGAATTTGCGAAAGTGACTGAATTACTCAATGCAGCAGTGAGAGCCAAAGATCATGCTGAAGCGAAAAAATCATGGGAAGAAGCGATTAACATTATTGCGGCTGAAGTACCACTTTATCCGATTGTTCATCGTAAACTTCCTTCTGCATGGGATGATAGTAACCTTGAAGGCTACCAACCATTGGCAACAACCGGTTTATCTTTCCTCGGTGTGGGCCGTAAATAAAAGCACTTTTTAATTTAATGTTTTGGCTGTTGAGCAATCAACAGCCTTTTTTCTTTCTTTTTAACACCAAAGTGCGGTCATTTTTTCCCCTGTTTTTCAATCATTTTTTCTCCCTATTTTATTTCAAAAAAATCTTTGTGAAGCCGATCACAGATTTGAACTTTGCCCTAGGTACTTGGATTGACAGGGTATAGAGCGGATATTATGATTTGTATAAATCATTTTGTTTTTTAATTTGATTGTTTCACTTCATTTTTAATTTAATGAATTTCTCAAATAGAATAGGAGAGGTCAGATGGAAATGATACTTCGATTATTGTTACGCCGATTGATGGCTTTGCCGGTCATGATACTTGGTGTAACCGCACTCGTCTTTGTAGTGCTTCAATTCACGCCGG
>CBCSVJ010000232.1:0-2653 GCA_965143545.1 uncultured Haemophilus sp.
AGCAACACAAGGTGGTGTCACCATTGAAAACACCCACCCCTTTATTCGTGAAATTTGGGGACAAAACTGGGTATTTGCTCACAACGGTAATTTAAAAGACTTGCCGGATATGTCTGAGAGTTTCTGCCAGCCTATTGGCTCAACTGATTCAGAAACGGCATTTTGTTATATGGCGGAATATTTGAAAAATCGCTTCCGTCGTAAACCGTCTGAAATGGAAATTTTTGAAGCCATTCAAGACATTACCAAAGAGCTCTCACAAAAAGGCACCTTTAACTTCATTCTTTCAAACGGAGAATGGATGATTGCCCACTGCTCAACCAATTTGCATTACTTAACACGTAAAGCCCCTTTTGGTAAAGCACACCGCATTGATGATGATGGCGTCATTGATTTTAATGATTACGCAAAAGATGGCGACAAAGTCACCATCATTACGACGTTCCCTCTCACCAAAGATGAACCTTGGGTTAAAATGGAACATGGTGGTTTCGTATTCTTCAAAGAAGGGGACAAAATTGCTGAGGTCGTCGGTGTGGCTAAAGAAATGGAAGATGATGGTACATTAGGCAATCGTGCAGCAGCCTAATAACAAATCACAATAAAAAGTGCGGTCAAAAACATCAGAGATTTTGACCGCACTTTCTTTATCTGCAATTAACGCATTGTGACAAATTCTTCAGAACCTGTTGGGTGAATTGCCACTGTATTATCAAAGTCTGCTTTAGTTGCACCCATTTTGATAGCCACCGCAAAACCTTGAATCATTTCATCCACACCAAAACCAATGCCGTGTAAGCCTACGATTTTTTCGTCTTTACCAACACACACTAATTTCATTCGGCAAGGTTGACGATGTTCAGTGACAGCGGTGTACATTGCCGTGAAAGAGGATTTATACACTTTCACATTTTCTTCGCCATATTGCTCAATCGCTTGCGGTTCAGTTAAACCCACTGTACCAATTGGCGGATGGCTGAACACGACGGTTGGCACAAGATTGTAATCTAAATGCTCATTTGGTTTGTTATTGAATAAACGCTCAGACAAACGACGACCTGCTGCTACAGCAACTGGCGTTAATTCAATACCACCTTCGATAATATCACCCACTGCATAAATGCCAGGTACGTTTGTATTTTGATATTTATCGACAATAATTTGTCCGCGTGAATTGGTTTTCACACCGGTTACTTCAAGATTAATCACATCCGTTGCCGGTTCGCGACCAATCGCCCAAATTAACGTATCCACCGTGGTTTCACGACCATCTTGTAATTTCAAGGTAAGCGAACCATCGGCATTTTTCACGACTTCTTCAGGCAATGCTTTAGTATGTAATTGGATACCATCTTGTGCTAACACTTCAACTAAAGTTTCGACAATTAATGGATCTTGATTACGCAATGGGGCATGTTGGCGAACAAATAAATGGGTTTCGCTGCCTAAGCTATTTAAAACACCCGCTAATTCAACTGCAATATAACCCGCACCTACTACTGCAACACGTTTTGGTAATTCATTTAAAGCAAATACACCATTTGAATCAATCCCATATTCTGCGCCTTTTACTGCAGGAATACTTGGACGGCCACCCGTCGCAATTAAGATATGATCTGCGGTCACTAATTCTGTTGAACCATCTGCATAGCTCACTTCAATCGTTTTCGCATCTTTAAAACGTGCAAAACCATTTAGAACATCCACATTATTTTTCGCTAACACATTATTGTAAGACGTATGAATACGACTGATGTAAGCTTGACGACTTTCAACTAATTTCGCGTAATCAAACTTTTTCACTTCTACATCAAAACCATAAGCTGGTGCATAGCTATTAATCGCTTCTGCAATTTGTGCACCATAGAACATCACTTTTTTCGGTACACAACCTACGTTCACACAAGTGCCACCGAGATGTTTTGCTTCAATAATTGCACATTTTTTACCATAGCTTGCCGCACGGTTAATTGAAGCAATCCCGCCTGAACCGCCACCGATAGCAATATAATCATAATGTTTAGTCATTTTCATTATCCTTTTTTACTCATTGGAATTTTACTCTATTGTGCCTAAAACTGAACGAGAAAGCTATAAATTGATGTGATTGGAATTGTCTATATGCGAGGAAAAAGTGCGGTCATTTTTCGCATAATTTTCAGCAAGCAAAATGTATTTTCGCTATAATGCTCATCAACTCTAAAGAGAAATAAATTTGAATGAATAATAAAACATAAGAGATAGAAAAATGCCTCAAAGAACCGATAAAAAAACAATCTGTTTGAATATGATTGTCAAAAATGAATCTGCTATTATCCGAGATACATTAGAGAACATTATTACTCATGTTCCATTAGATTATTATGTTATTAGTGATACAGGATCAGACGACAATACCGCAGACATTATCAAACAATTCTTTGATGAAAAAGGCATTCCTGGCGAAATTCATCACGATGAATGGGTGAACTTTGCCCATAACCGAAACTGTGCGTTACAACATGCACAAGGAAAAACAGATTATGTATTAATCTTCGATGCCGATGATCGTTTTGAAGGTAACTTTGTATTACCTGAAGAACTAACGAGCGATCGCTATTATCTACGCATGGCAAATAGCGTAACGGGTGCAAATGTTTATTTCCGTACGCTT
>CBCSVJ010000233.1:0-2643 GCA_965143545.1 uncultured Haemophilus sp.
TTGGTTAAACTGTCGAGAAGGCTAATTCTCACTGAAAGTGCGGTCATTTTTAGACGCATTTTTCCAAACAAAAAGCACGAGGTTAAACTCGTGCTTTTTCTTTTTTATTTCGATTATGCTTTTGCTTGTGCGCGTTTCACGAAAACGACTGAAAGCGTGAATGCCACCACAAATGAAAGCACCATACCGATACTGTACATCGCAAGGCTATCTGGTTTGATAGATGGAATACCTAAGAAACCCGCTGCGCCTAATGCAATGGCTTTTACATTGAAGAATGCGATAATGGCACTTGCTAAACCTGAACCAATCATCGCCGCAAAGAAAGCCTGACGATAGCGTAAGTTCACCCCGAACATTGCCGGTTCAGTAATCCCTAATAGTGCAGAAATACCCGATGGCACCGCTAAACCGCGTACTTTTGGATCTTTTAATGCTACTGCCACACCTAAACAGGCTGCACCTTGTGCGATGTTTGACATTGCAGCGATTGGGAAAATAAAGGTACCGCCTGTATTTGCCATTTCAGCTAATAATTGTGTTTCAACCGCAATGAAGGTTTGATGCATACCCGTGATAACGATTGGTGCGTAGAATGCCCCGAAGATCGCGCCACCCACGAAACCTAAAGTGTCATATAACCAAGGTAAACCTGATGCAATTAATGAACCTGCTTCACGACCGATTGGACCGATTACGGTAAACGCTAAGAAGCCCGCAATAAAGAGCGAGAATAATGGGGTAATGAGGTTATCTAAGTAAGAAGGCACAAACTTACGGAAGGTTTTTTCTAAGGTTGCTAATACCCAAGCAGAAACTAATGTTGGGATAACAGTACCTTGATAGCCGACTTTTTCAATTTCAAGACCGAATACATTCCAGTATTGGATTTTGCCTTGAGCAAGGGTTAATGCGTAGTTCCAACCGTCTGCTAATGCAGGGTGAACTAATAACATCCCAAGCGCCGCCCCTAAGAATGGGTTACCGCCGAATTTACGAGTCGCAGAGAAACCAAGTAATACTGGTAAGAACACAAACGGTGCGTTCGCGATGGTATTAATAAAATCCACCAAATCCGCAAGACCTGGGTGCATATCAATCACACTCAACTCATCAACGAAGAAACCTTTCGCTGTAAGCATGGAGTGAATACCCATTAACAAACCGCCTGCTACGATTGCCGGAATGATTGGCACGAAAATATCCGCTAAGCCTTTCACCAAACGTTGCAATAAGTTTTGATTGCCTGACGCTGCTTCTGCCACATCGGCTTTGCTCACATCGCCGATACCAAGTAATTTGGTGAGTTCCGCATGGACTTTATTCACCGTACCAGAACCAAAGATAATTTGATATTGACCCGCGACAGCAAACTGCCCTTTCACGCCTTCAATGTTATCAATACCTTCTTTGTCCACTTTGCTTTCATCATTTAGCACAATACGTAAACGCGTTGCACAATGTGCTGCGGTGGCGATGTTTTCTTTACCACCAAGCTTATCAATCACTTGCTGGGCGATTTGAGGGAAGTTCATAGTGCTCTCCTAATGGGTTTCTAGAAAAAGAAAATCGACAGATTGTAACCAAAACAGGGGATAATAACTAGCTATTCAAGCAAATTTTAGGCGAAAAAAAACCGACTTGATTAAGTCGGTTTATATTTGGTGCTCTGGGCGAGACTTGAACTCGCACGGCCTGCGGCCACTACCCCCTCAAGATAGCGTGTCTACCAATTCCACCACCAGAGCGTTTATTCTGTTTTTATTCCTTATTGCGGAATATCGTTATTTTTGTTTTCAACTGCTGGAGCAGCTTGTTGTTGCTGTTGTTGAACTTGTTCAGCAGTTTGAGATAAATCGTCGAACGAACCTTTTTGTACGTTGCCACGATGAGAGTTGATATTACCCAACACTAAAGCAATCACAAAAAAGCCAGTTGCTAAGATTGCGCTGGTACGGGTTAAGAAGTTACCTGCACCTGCAGAACCAAACATGGTACCTGATGCACCGCCGCCAAATGACGCACCCGCGTTCGCACCTTTACCTTGTTGAACAAGGATAAAGCCGATTAAGGCGATACAAACTAATACATAAATAAATAATAAAATATTGTACATTATTCTTTCTTCTCTAAATTGCGATTTCGCAAGAAAACTGGGAGCAAATGTTATATAAAATTCATGCTTTTCGCAAGCGCTTTCCCATTTTTTTTACTTAATTGTATTAAGTTTAATCAATTTTCAGCGTTTAAATCTTCCGATTTTTTGACCGCTCTTTTTCGTTTAGCGGGTGTCGCATTTAAACCTTTTGAAATCTGACTTAAACGACGTAATGCGGTGAAATCCACAAAGCGCACTAAATCCGGTAACATTTGATTAAGCGTAAACATAAATTGCTGATAACTCGTCTGTTTTTGACTGATATCCGTTAATTGCGCTTCCCAATGTGCCGTCATATCAGGTTGTGTGGCAATATCCGGTAGCGCTGAAATGAGGATCCGCCCCGTTTCTGTGCTGTGAATATTGCGTCCTTTTTTGGTCAAAAAGCCTCGTTTAAACAGCAATTCAATAATGCCCGCACGGGTGGCTTCCGTGCCAAGTCCATCCGTTTCACGCAGAATTTTTTTCAATTCTTTATCTTGCAC
>CBCSVJ010000234.1:0-2629 GCA_965143545.1 uncultured Haemophilus sp.
TGTTTTATCGGAAAAAGGCTTGTTAGGCTCTTTATTACTGGCAAATGGTGTACCTATGCTGCTTGCCGGAGATGAGTTCGGCAACAGTCAATATGGCAATAACAATGCCTATTGCCAAGATAACGAAATTACGTGGTTAAAGTGGAATGATTTTAACCAAACCTTATTTGACTTCACCAAGCAAACCATTGCATTACGAAAAAAAATTCAAAGTTTGCAGCAGGACGCTTGGTGGTCGGATGAAAATGTCGAGTGGTTGAATACAGGGGGAAACCCTATGACACTAGACGATTGGCATAATCGGGAAAGCAAAGCCCTACAAGTTATGTTGGACGGCAAATATCTTTTCTTAATTAATGCAAAAACTGAACCGCAATCTTTTTATTTGCCAAAGGGTAAATGGAAAAAGATTGCCGAAACTGAAAATAGCGTGATTCAACAATGTGATGTGAGCGGTATAGCATTTGAAGTGTTGGAACATATGGATGATGAAAACGATGGAGTTTGTTATGAAAAGTGATCTTAATAAATATGAATTAGTTAAAGATACTTTAGTGCTTATTTTGGCTGGTGGTCGAGGTTCCCGTTTACATGAATTAACCGATAAACGTGCTAAACCTGCGTTATATTTTGGCGGTAATCGTCGCATTATTGATTTTGCGCTTTCCAACTGTATTAACTCAGGCCTGAATCGCATTGGTGTCGTGACCCAGTATGCCGCTCACTCTTTATTACGCCATTTACAAACAGGTTGGTCATTCTTACCGCAAGAGCGTGGTGAATTCGTTGATATGTTACCTGCCCGTCAACAAATTGATGATTCTACGTGGTACCGTGGTACAGCGGATGCGGTGTATCAAAATATGGCGATTATCCGTAATCACTATCGCCCAAAATACATTTTGATTCTTGCCGGCGACCATATTTATAAACAAGATTACAGTGTCATGTTGATGGATCACGTGAGAAGCGGAGCAAAATGTACTGTAGGTTGTATTGAGGTACCGCGTTCTGAAGCGAGTGAATTTGGTGTCATGGCGGTAAACGAAAATCTGAAAGTGAAAGCCTTTGTTGAGAAACCAAAAGATCCACCATCAATGGTCGGTAAACCAGATATTTCATTAGCGTCTATGGGGATTTATGTCTTTGATGCAGAATATCTCTATAAAATGCTAGATAGAGAAGTAAACACACCTTGCACATCTCATGACTTTGGTAAAGATGTCTTGCCAAAATGCTTGGAAGAAGGCGTGCTTTATGCGCATCCATTCAGCCGTTCTTGTATGGGCCGAAACACTGAAGGTGAAATTTACTGGCGTGATGTGGGTACGCTCGATAGTTTCTGGCAAGCGAATATCGATTTAGTTTCAGAGCATCCACAATTAGATATTTATGATCAAAGCTGGCCAATTCGCGGTAATCCAGTGCAGGCTTATCCATCTAAATTCTTCTATAAAAAAGCGAATGTCAAACCGGTAGATAACTCGCTTATCGGTGGTGGCTGTGTGATTACGGATGCATCTATTAGTAATTCAGTGTTGTTTGATAGAGTCAAAATTGATGAAGATTCTTCTGTGGATCACTGTGTCGTGTTACCGCAAGTACAAATTGGTAAAAATTGTACATTAAAAGATTGTATTATTGATCGCCATTGTATTATTCCAGATGGTATGGAAATCGGTGTGGATAAAGCCCTTGACAGTAAACGCTTCCGTGTGAGTTCTACCGGTAAAGTTGTACTTGTAACCTCAACGATGTTGAAAAAATTGCAAGGCGAAGAAGTCACTAACGAAGAACATTTGGATTAAAGTGCGGTCAATTTTGACAGTATTTTAAGTGAAGTAAAAAGATTGTGCTGTTATCAATGACAGCACAATTTTAAGTATAAAAGGAAAATTATGAGAGTTTTACATGTTTGCTCGGAGCTGTATCCCTTACTCAAAACTGGCGGACTTGCCGATGTTTTAGGGGCATTGCCTTTTGCACAAAAAGAAATTGGTATTGATGCACGTATTTTGTTGCCGGCTTATCCAAAAATTTCAGCGGGCATTGAGAATACGCATGTCGTCACAGAATTTGATAATTTTGCTGGTCATGTTGTATTGCGTTATGGCGAATACAATGGCGTAGGGATTTATCTGATTGATGCACCACATCTCTATTGGCGGGAAGGGAATCCTTATCATGATACCGATTACAACGATTATGCTGATAACTATAAACGCTTTGCTTTATTAGGCTGGGTGGGAGCCGAGCTTGCGACAGGCTTAGATAGTTGGTGGAGAGCTGAAGTGATTCATGCCCACGATTGGCATGCGGGCTTAGCCGCCGCTTATCTCTTCAATAAAGGCCGTCCAGCAAAATCGGTATTTACGATTCATAACTTGGCTTATCAGGGACAATTCGCTCATCGCCATTTACATGAAATTGGATTGCCGGAAGGTATGTTCCATGTTGATGGTTTAGAGTTATTTGGCCAAATTTCATATTTGAAAGCAGGTCTCTATTATTCTGATATGGTCACAGCAGTGAGTCCAACTTATGCGAAAGAAATTACCACACCGGACTTTGCTTATGGCTTGCAAGGCTTACTAAGGGGCTTATGTGAGTCAGGTAAGTTGGTGGGAAT
>CBCSVJ010000235.1:0-2620 GCA_965143545.1 uncultured Haemophilus sp.
CATTAAATCTTTCTGAGTTAAGAGCTATCGTACTTGATGAAGCCGATGAGATGCTTCGTATGGGCTTTATTGATGATGTAGAAACCGTTATGGCAGAATTACCGGAAGAGCACCAAACAGCCCTTTTCTCAGCCACCATGCCTGAGCCAATTCGTCGTATCACAAAACGCTTCATGAACAATCCACAAGAAGTAAAAATCAAAGTAAATAACGACAATGCGCCGGATATTGAACAAAATTGTTGGTATGTTCAAGGTTTCCGCAAAAATGATGCATTATTACGTTTCTTAGAAGTGGAAGAGTTTGATGCGGCAATCATTTTTACCCGCACTAAAACGGGCACACTTGATGTGACTGAATTATTAGAAAAACACGGTTTCCGTGCTGCGGCATTAAACGGTGATATGACTCAACAATTACGTGAGCAAACCTTAGATCGCTTACGTAATGGTAGCCTTGATATCGTCGTTGCAACCGATGTGGCTGCGCGCGGTATTGATATTGAACGAATCAGCCTTGTAGTGAACTATGACATCCCGCTTGATGCAGAGTCTTACGTTCACCGTATCGGCCGTACCGGTCGTGCTGGTCGTTCTGGTCGTGCATTATTATTCGTTGAACCACGTGAACGCCGTTTACTTCGCAATATCGAACACTTGATGAAAAAACCAATCAATGAAGTTGAATTGCCAAATCATGAAGTGTTGCAAGCCTGTCGTCGTAAAAAATTCCAAGACAAGATTACCAAACAATTGGAACATCATGATCTTGAAATGTATCGTAGCCTATTGGAAGATTTATTTACCGCGGATCAGGATCAAGAAGATATTGCTGCAGCGATGTTGATGTTGCTTCAAGGAAAACAAAAACTGATTCTTCCACCTGATCCTCCGATGGATAAACGTCGTCGTGACCGTCATGATCGCGGTGATCGCCGTGAAAACCCACGTTCAGCTGAACGTCGTGGTGAACGTAAAGGCTACGGCACACCACAGCCGATGGATTTATATCGTATCGAAGTAGGTCGTGCAGATGGTGTAGAAGTGCGTCATATCGTAGGTGCGATCGCAAATGAAGGTGATATTAACAGCCGTTACATTGGCCATATCAAACTTTATGATGACTACTCTACTGTTGAATTACCACAAGGTATGCCAAAAGAATTGCTTCAACAATTCGGTAAAACTCGCGTTTTAAATAAACAAATGCAAATGAGCTTTATGGGCGCGACACAATCAGACAGCGGACGTGGTGGTAACGATTTTGGTGGAAAAGGCCGTCGCGATGGTCGCCGTAATGAACGTGGAGACCGAGGTCAAGATCGCTTCCGTGGTGAACGTAATGGTGAACGTCGTCAGCGTAAATTTAACGATAAAAACGACCGCACTTTTAATGAACGAGGTCGCCGAGATCGCCAACGTTAATCCTTATTTAACAGCCCCTTGAAGTAAAAGGGGCTTTTTTATTGTCTTAGTTCTCGTTACAATCGTCTCTTATCTCAATTTATAAGGTTTATCTATTGAAAGGTCTATTTTTACGTATTATTGCTGCTTTTGCATTATTACTTTGGGCAATTGATATGGTCTTCCCTTGGCAAAAAATTATGCAATCGGAGCAAAACCCTTACACCACGATCAAAAATCGCGGTAGCCTAATTGTCGGCACCATTAACAATCCCATTTATTATTTTATTGGGAATGAAGGCGAATCAGGCTTGGAATACGAATTAGCAAAAAACTTTGCTGATTATTTAGGGGTTCGCTTACAAATTAAAACCTTAGAAAATAACGATCAGCTTTTTAATGAATTGGAGAACAATAATATTGATATCGCCGCTGCGAATCTTTTGTTCCAGCCTCAGCGTGCAGAAAAATTTCAGTTAGGGCCATCTTACACCTCTGCCTCTTGGCAACTTGTGTATAAAAAAGGGGAAAATCGCCCGAAAGATTTAGCACAAGTCCAGCAAGAAATTATTATTTCAGCGGGGGAAGACTTAGAAAAATTATTATCCCTCGCACAGAAAAAACTTCCTGCACTTAAATGGCAGAATAACAAGCAGCTGACCCAAGAAGAATTATTGATTCAAGTGGCGGAAGGCAAAATTCCTTATACTATTGCAAACAGTATTGACGTGGCAGCAGCACAACAAATTCGCCCTAACTTAGCGATTGCATTTGACTTAACCGATGAAATGACTGTGCATTGGTATCTCTCCAATCAATCCTATAATGAGTTGCAAGCAGGCTTGTTGGATTTTATGAATAATGCCATTGAGACCGGATTAATTGATCGCATTGAGGAAAAATATTTCCGTCATATTACTGCCTTTGATTATGTAGATACTCAGGCTTATTTAGAGGCGGTTGAAAAAATTCTGCCTCAATATCAACCGCTCTTTGAAAAATACAAAGGGAATTTAGACTGGCGATTATTAGCCGCTGTAGCCTATCAAGAATCGCATTGGGACCCTTATGCCACCTCTCCAACAGGTGTACGCGGAATGATGATGCTCACCAAAGATACGGCTGTGCGGATGAATATTAATAATCGCACGGATGCCGAACAAAGTATAAAAGCGGGATCGGAATATTTGCATTGGCTACTCGACCAAATGCCTGAC
>CBCSVJ010000236.1:0-2619 GCA_965143545.1 uncultured Haemophilus sp.
TTGGGGTCGGCAAATCACCCGTAAAAATTTCAGAGGTATCATGATACATCGCCATCACCGCAATACGCTCAGGATTCACTTTCCCACCAAAAAAGCGATTTTTAATAATCGCTAAAGCTTGTGCCACAAAGGCAACTTGCAGACTGTGCTCAGCCAAGTTTTCCTTTTCAATATTGCGCATCAATGACCAACGCTGAATTAAGCGAAGACGATCTAAACAGGCAAAAAAGTGACTGGTTTTAACTTCCACAATATATCCTTAATTAGACGGGAACTCTTCAATAATCACAGGGAGATCAATCACTTTACCTAAGCGAGAAACAGTAACAATAACTTCTGTATTCGGTTTAGTATCACTGATAATTTGCATCATTTCACGAATAGACAGGTTATCTTGTTTATTTAAACGCAAAATCACATCACCGACTTGGATACCCGCTTTCGCCGCAGGGCTATTAGCGGTTACGCCTGTAATCACAATACCACCGTTTGAGTTAGAAGTGATTTCACTTTGTACACCAAAGTAACCACGAATCACGCGACCATCTCGAATAATTTTATATAACACATCATTGGCAATACCAATTGGAATCGCAAAATTCAGGCCTTCTGCAATTTCATTGGCTGTTTTACCAATACTTAACGTACTGATACCCACTAATTCGCCCGCTGAGTTAATCAACGCACCACCAGAGTTACCGCGGTTAATCGACGCATCTGTTTGAATAAAATTTTGACGACCTAAAGAATCGCCAACTGCACTACGCCCTACTGCACTGATAATCCCTTGGGAAACACTTTGACCAAGGTTATATGGATTACCAATAGCCAGAGCAATATCACCCACTCGTACTTGGCGTTCTTTATTTTGTGGAATGGTAGAAAGATTGGTTGCTTTGATTTTTAATACCGCAAGATCTGTCAAATTATCCGAACCAATTAAATTCGCTTCATAAATATTACCGTTTTGCAGTGCCACCACAATTTGATCAGCATTTTGGATAACGTGTTTATTGGTAAGAATATAACCGTCTTTGGTCATAATCACGCCAGAACCTAAGTTATTTACCTGTAATTGATCGCTATCATTAATGCTGGCAGAAGAAAAAGAGCGGTTATACACGTTCACCACAGCAGGAGAAGCAATTCTCACGGCACTATTAAACGAAACGATATCATCTGCAGAGAAAAGGCTGCTGTTATTGAGCTTAGGAACGGCAAATAAAATAACACCTGCCGCAGCAAGCCCCCAAAGGGCGGAGTGGAAAAGTTTTTTAAACATTTTTTATTCTTTTATTAATAATTTAGGTAAATAACTGAGCTTTAAATCGTCCCCAATTCTTTCACATTCTTGCAATTGCCACAATGGGGCATTAGCAAGTTTTTCTAAATGCGGGAGTTGGCATAATCCTCGAGCGTTATCTCCCAAGAGTTTCGGGGCGACATAAATGATTAATTCATCTACAGCATGTTGTTCAATCAAGCTACCCGCTAAATTGGCGCCGGCTTCAACCCAAACGGAATTCACTTGTCGTTTACCTAATTCTGCCATCAATAGATCAAAATCATAGTTTTCTGGCAGTAAAATTTGCTCACAGAAATCAGGGAATACAGACATATCTCGTGGAATTGAACCCACAAGCCAAACTGGCGAATGGGTGCGGAATAATTGATGACTTGGTTGAACTCGATTTTTAGAATCTAAGATTATGCGAATAGGCTGACGCACAGTATCTTCAGCATATTCCGCTTTTAGATCATCGGGGAGTTGATTCCAACGCACGTTCAAGCTTGGATCATCGGCTAACACAGTAGCACTTGTAGATAAAAGTGCGGTCGCTTTGGCTCGCATTTTTTGTACATCTGCACGAGCTGCATCACCTGTGATCCACTTACTTTCACCGCTTGCCATGGCTGTTCGGCCATCTAAACTCATGGCTAATTTTAGCTGCACATAAGGCTTACCGGTTCTCATACGTTTAAGAAAACCTTTATTTAAAGCTTCTGCTTGTTCGTTCAATAAATTAACCGCACTTGGTATGCCTGCATCGGCTAACATTTTTAAGCCCTTGCCCGCCACTTGAGGATTAGGATCGGCCATGGCTGCGACAACTCGACTGACACCCGCTTCAATTAAACCTAATGCACAAGGAGGTGTGCGTCCATAATGAGAACAAGGTTCAAGCGTCACATAAGCCGTTGCGCCTTTCGCTTTCTCACCGGCATCTGCCAACGCCACACGTTCTGCATGAGGCTCACCAGCTTTAAAATGAAACCCTTTCCCGACAATTTCACCGTTTTTAACTAACACACATCCTACGGATGGATTAGGCGTAGTGGTGTACTGCCCTTTTGCCGCAAGCTCAAGAGCCAGTTGCATAAATTTCACGTCATCAGGGGAAAAGGTGTCACTCATACTAATCCTTTAAGCTTTCAATTTCTTTGGTGAATTCATTGATATTATCAAAGCTCAGGTAAACGGACGCAAAACGGATATACGCCACTTTATCTAATTCTTTCAGCTCATTCATGGCTAATTTGCCCACGAGATGACTTGGCACTTCGCGCTCACCTGTCGCACGTAATTGGATAATAATATGGCTGATGGCTTTTTCCACA
>CBCSVJ010000237.1:0-2603 GCA_965143545.1 uncultured Haemophilus sp.
ACTCACCGCAAAATAAGATCGCATGGTCAAATATCAACATTGGTTTTGATGTAGATAAAGATCGAGCGGGGAAATATGACATGACTTTAGACGAAGTGACAGCTGATTTAGGCCCTAGTAGTGCAGATGGGGAAAATAGCCAGGACGCTACTGCAGTTAAGTCGGTAAAAACGAAGATGAAGGGCATGAAATTGGATGCTTCATTCAATCCTACAAAATGGGCTTACATTTATACGGGGAAAGGTTCTTATACAACTGAAAGCTTCGAAATGACGAGCACGGACTATGCTGGAAAAACGACTTCTCTTATTGAAAAAGGCTTAAAAGCCACATCTGATATTTCACTTAATGGTGATTTTGTAAACTTAAAAAGTGAGAGTGCAGTAGATTCATTTGTTCTAGATGGAAAAGAGTTAGGGAAGTTAACTAACAATAGTGAATTAAATCATATTGAAGCAAACGCAGCGAATGCGTTAATTGAAGCTGTTTTCACGGTATTTAAGTCTGTTAGAGATGATAAAAATGTGAATGATGAAGTGGTATCTGAAATCTTAAGTTCCTGGGTTGAAGAGCATGGTATGGCTATTTTTAATAATCAGCCTCAACTTAAACTCAATCCAGTGGCAATCTCAGATAATCAAGGTAAAGTGTCATTAGATTTAAATGTGGCACTAGCGAAAGATCCAAAATTTGATTTAATGAAAGGAAGTTTATATAAACAATTTACGGATTTTGCTGTGCATATTCATGTCGATAAAGCGACAGCAGAAAAAATCATGACACAATTTTCTCCAGAAGAAGATAAAGCGTTGATTAAAGAGAAAATTGAAGAGCAAGCCAAACAAGCAGCAGCACAAAATATTGTGGTGAATAACGATAAAAATGTGACGCTTGCCTTAGTACTCGAAAAAGGTGAATTAAAACTTAATGGTCAAGTGATTCCAGAAGAGCAGGTGCAAGGTGTGCTATTTATGTTAATCATGGGCGCTGCAATGCAGGGTAAATAATTAACGAGTAAATAAACAGAAAGGAGATAAAGTGATTTATCTCCTTTTTATTTGGTTAATTTAAACGTGCTTTCAAATATCCTTCATAATCAGGGATATCAATATTGATTTCTTGCTCAAATAAGCTTGATGTTAATAGAAAATCGGCTGTACTTTGATTAATCGCCACCGGAATATTCCAAACGGTTGCAATACGCATGAGCGCTTTTACATCAGGATCATGTGGTGCCGCGTTCATCGGATCCCAAAAGAAAATCATCATATCAATTTTTTTCTCAGCAATCAGTCCACCAAGTTGTTGATCACCGCCCATCGGGCCACTTAATAGCGAGGCTATTTTGAGCCCCGTTTCTCTTTCCAATAGATGACCTGTTGTACCTGTCGCATAAAGTTGATGGGGAGCAAGTGCATCTTTATGTTTCTTTACCCAATTGAGCAGATTTTGTTTGCAGCTATCATGTGCAACGAGCGCTATGCGTTTATGGGAAAAGATTGGGCGAGTTGTCGTATTCATATTTTGTCCTCTAAAAAGCTCAAAAGCATACGAACACTTTAGATCAAAGCGGGTAGGGAATGCAATATATAAAGTATGCTTTAATTTAAACTCAAAAATCCTTTAAAAATGACTGCACTTTTAGTGAAGAGTATTGCAATAACACGAAGAAATGCGTGAGAACAGTGAAAATCTACTATCTTTCTTGCAAAAAATCTTCTAAAATTTACAAGATTTGTTAAATGTTTGTAACATTGATTAACAAGCTTGATTTTCGTGTTTGGTCATGACCAAACTTCATTTTCACTCAGTAAAATAAGGAAAGACTATGTCAGATACCTTAGTAAACGATATTGACCCAATTGAAACACAGGATTGGTTGTCAGCTGTTGATTCATTAATTCGTGCAGAAGGCGCAGAGCGTGCGCATTACATCATCAATCAGGTGATTGATCAGGCACGTAATGGTGGCGTGAACATTGCAAAAGGTGGCGTAACAACCCCTTATGTTAATACCATCCCACTTTCTGAACAGCCAGCATACCCAGGTGATAAAGCTATTGAGCGTCGTATTCGTAGTGCTGTACGTTGGAATGCGATCATGGCGGTATTACGTGGCCAGAAAAAAGATCTTGAATTAGGTGGTCACATTTCAACTTATCAATCTGCAGCAAGCATGTATGAAGTTTGTTTTAACCACTTCTTCAAAGCGGCGACTGATAAAAACGGCGGTGACTTAGTCTTCTTCCAAGGCCACGCAGCACCAGGTATGTATGCTCGTGCATTTGTTGAAGGTCGTATTACTGAAGATCAAATGAATAATTTCCGTCAGGAATGTGAGCCAGGTAAAGGTCTTTCTTCTTACCCACACCCGAAATTAATGCCTGAATTCTGGCAATTCTCCACAGTATCGATGGGTTTAGGTCCAGTAAATGCAATCCGTACTGCTCGTTTCTTAAAATACTTAGATAACCGTGGTTTAAAAGATACCAAAGATCAAAAAGTCTATGCTTTCCTTGGTGACGGTGAGATGGACGAAATCGAAGCAAAAGGTGATTTAACATTTGCAGCACGTGAAGGCTTAGATAACTTAATCTTCGTAG
>CBCSVJ010000238.1:0-2601 GCA_965143545.1 uncultured Haemophilus sp.
GATAAATATTTATGTAAAAAAGTTACATAAAATTGTTAACAAGATCACACTTTATTATTTTTCACTTTGCAATCAGCCTATAACCTTATCATAATGCCACCATTAATTTAATGAATGAATATTCATTGAATAAAGATTTTATAATTTAACTTTAGAGGGTAATGTATGGACACTACAACTAATAAAAAATGGAATAAATTTGATACAGCTTGGGTATTAAACTTATTTGGAACTGCGGTGGGCGCAGGGGTATTATTTTTACCAATCAATGCAGGGATGGGCGGTTTTTGGCCTTTGGTTGTGATGGCGATTTTAGTCGGACCGATGACATATTTTGCGCATCGTGGCTTGGCTTATTTCGTGTTGTCTTCTTCTAAACCCGGCAGTGATATTACTGAAGTGGTAGAAGAACATTTCGGCCCGACTGCTGGGAAATTAATTACCTTATTATATTTCTTTGCGATCTTCCCAATTTTGTTGATTTATGGAAACGGGATTACTAATACTGTCGATTCTTTTATCGTCAACCAATTAGGCATGGCTTCACCAAACCGTGTGATTCTTTCTTTTGTATTAATTGCGATATTGATTTCTGTAATGTTGTTCAGTGAAAAAGTGATGTTGAAAATCACCGAATTACTCGTTTATCCATTGGTGTTGATTCTCTTTGCGTTATCAATTTATCTCATTCCGCAATGGAATGCTTCAATGCTTTATGAACTTCCTACTGCTGGTGGCTTTATCACGACATTATGGTTAACCATCCCAGTATTGGTTTTCTCTTTTAACCATTCTCCGGCAATTTCTTCTTTCACGCTTTCTCAACAACGTGAATATAAAGATTTTAATACAACGGAATATCACATCGGCCGTACAGAAAAAGGCACTTCAACCGTATTACTGTTCTTCGTGATGTTCTTTGTATTTAGCTGTGTATTAACCTTAACACCAGCGGAGTTATTAGAAGCAAAAGCACAAAATATTAGTATCTTGTCGTATCTTGCGAACAAATTTGATAATCCATACATTTCTTATTTCGCACCATTAGTGGCTTTCTTAGCGATTACGAGTTCATTCTTTGGTCATTATTTAGGCGCACGTGAAGGGTTAGAAGGTTTATACCTCAAAATGAAAGGTGAAAGTGTGAATCGTAAAAAATTAAATTACGGTACTGCAGTGTTCTTCTTATTGACTTTATGGGGTGTAGCGATCATTAATCCAAGTATTTTAGGTTTGATCGAATCCCTTGGCGGCCCAATTATTGCGATGATCCTTTTCATTATGCCTATGTATGCAATTCGCAATGTTCCAGCAATGAAACGCTATCAAGGTTGTTTTAGTAATGTATTTGTTACAGTTATGGGATTAATTGCTATCTCCGCGGTCGTATATGGATTATTATAAGCGGCTTTTTAGTTTAGCTTAGGATTTAAAATAATATGATTAGTGTATTTGATATGTTTAAAGTGGGAGTTGGGCCATCCAGCTCCCATACTGTCGGCCCGATGAAAGCAGGCAAGCAGTTTATTGACGATTTAATCGAGCAAGGTAAATTTGATGCTGTTGCAACCTTGCATGTTGATGTGTATGGCTCTCTCTCAATGACAGGGCATGGTCATAATACAGATATTGCGATCATTATGGGATTGGCTGGTTATCTACCGCATGATGTGGATATTGATTTAATCCCAACCTTTATCGAACAGGTTAAACAAACCAAAAAACTGTCGATTGCACAGGGCAAAAAAACGGTTAATTTCGATTGGGATGCCAATATGGTATTCCATAATTCCTTTTTATCATTGCATGAAAACGGTATGACCATTACTGCATTAGATGCTGATCGTAATGTGCTTTACCGTCAAACCTATTACTCTATTGGTGGTGGCTTTATCGTGGATGAGGCGCATTTTGGTCAAGAGGAAGAAAATCCGGTGACTGTGCCGTATCCTTATCAACATGCTGAAGATATTTTGAAACATTGTCAGGAGAGTGGCTTAATGCTCTCAACCGTGATGATGAAAAATGAATTAGCATTGCGTGATAAAAAAGAGGTTGAAGCACATTTACAGAATGTTTGGAAAACCATGAAAGATTGTATTGAACATGGTATTAAAACAGAAGGGGTGTTACCAGGGCCATTAAAAGTTGCCCGTCGTGCGCCATCACTTTATCGTCTCTTGGAGGCGAATAGCGGCCGTTTAGCCCATGACCCAATGTATGTGATCGACTGGGTGAATATGTTTGCCCTTGCGGTAAATGAAGAGAATGCGGCAGGTGGTCGCGTCGTAACAGCACCAACTAATGGTGCGTGTGGTATTGTGCCGGCGGTACTTTCTTATTATGAAAAATTTGTTGCACCTTTAACGCCAGAAGTCATAGAACGCTACTTATTGGCTGCCGGTATGATTGGTTCCCTTTATAAGATGAATGCATCTATTTCGGGGGCAGAGGTCGGTTGCCAAGGTGAAGTGGGTGTGGCATGTTCAATGGCTGCCGCAGGTTTAACTGAAATCTTAGGGGGTACACCAGTACAAGTGTGTATCGCAGCAGAAATTGCGATGGAACATAACTTGGGCTTAACTTGTGACCCGGTTGGTG
>CBCSVJ010000239.1:0-2565 GCA_965143545.1 uncultured Haemophilus sp.
TTAATGCTACAAAACGTACGTATGGTTATTGCGGGCGCCGAAAAATTGAAAGCGGATGTAAAAGAAGCCTTCAAACTTAAATTTGGCTTGGAAATTTACGAAGGTTATGGCGCAACTGAAACAGCACCGGTAGCTAGTGTGAATATGCCTAATTTACTTGATCCGGAAACCTTACAGGAATTTACCTTCAATCAAGCTGGTACAGTTGGTATGCCATTACCAGGCACCATTATTAAAATTGTGGATCCAGAAAGCTTGCAAGAATTACCAGTCGGCGAAGATGGTCTGATCTTGATTGGTGGTGGACAAGTCATGAAAGGTTATTTGAATGCACCAGAAAAAACAGCAGAAGTGATTGTTGAAATTGACGGTGTACGTTATTACAAAACTGGCGATAAAGGCCATATCGATCATAACGGCTTTATTACCATTGTGGATCGTTATTCTCGATTTGCTAAAGTCGGCGGCGAAATGATCAGCCTCGGCAGCGTGGAAGAGAAACTTTCACAAGTATTTGATGAAGAAAATCAATTTGTTGCCGTTGCCTTGAGCGATGATAAAAAAGGCGAGAGCATTGTGCTTTTAATTAAATCTGCACTTTCTTTAGATGAGATCAATGAACGTATTAAAGGATTAAATGTACCGCCGATTATGCTACCAAGCCAAGTCTTCTTAGTGGATGAAATCCCGATGCTCGGAAGTGGTAAAGTGGATTTCAAAGGTGCGAAGAACTTAGCGATGAGTTTGGTTAAGTAAAGAAAATTGTAATAAATAAAAGAGCGGTCAATTTGACCGCTCTTTTTGTTATTTTAATAAACCTCATTTAGGTGTTTTTCAGCATCTTTCACCTTACATCAACGTACCGACATATTTTAACATGACCCCAGCGGCAATAGCCGAGCCAATTACACCAGCAACGTTCGGCCCCATCGCGTGCATAAGGAGGAAGTTTTGGTTATCCGCTTCCAATCCGATTTTGTTAGAAACACGAGCTGCCATAGGAACGGCAGATACACCAGCAGAACCAATAAGCGGGTTAATTTTGTTTTTGCTGAATTTATTCATCAATTTTGCCATTAATACACCGCTACCTGTACCGATTCCGAAAGCAATTACACCAAGAATTAAAATGCCTAACGTTTGCGGTTGTAAGAATTTATCCGCAATCAGTTTAGATCCCACAGACAAGCCAAGCACAATGGTTACAATGTTAATCAAGGCATTTTGTGTGGTGTCACTTAAACGTTCTACTACGCCGCTGACGCGCATGAGATTACCGAAACAGAACATCCCGAGTAATGGGGCAGCATCCGGTAGGAGTAAACCAACGAGCAACAGCAAAATCACCGGGAATAACACTTTTTCACGATTACTTACATGGCGCATTTGCGTCATGCGGATTTTGCGTTCTTCTTCGGTGGTTAATGCTTTCATAATCGGCGGTTGAATCAACGGCACTAACGCCATATAAGAATAAGCCGCCACCGCAATAGCACCAAGTAATTCAGGCGCCAGCTTACTGGTTAGATAAATCGCAGTCGGGCCATCCGCACCACCGATAATACCGATAGACGCGGCTTGAGGTAGCGTAAATTCGATAATGCCGAAATAATTTAAGGCTAATGCACCAAGCACAGTAGCGAAAATGCCGAATTGTGCAGCCGCACCAAGTAGCAACGTTTTTGGATTGGCTAATAATGGGCCAAAGTCTGTCATAGCACCCACGCCCATAAAAATAACCACTGGTGCAATGCCGTATCCAATCGCAACTTTATAGAACAAAGCCAAAATACCAGCGCTATAACCCATATCCACAGATAAAGCTTCTAATTGATTTATCATGGATATTGGCGCGGAAGTCATCGCTGTTTTAATCGCAGCAAGATCGGGTGAAACACCCAGCTGCGCAGCGATTACTGCAATTTGCTCTGGTGAGCCGAGATGAAGCAAATTCTCTAATGCTGTCATGGCTAACCCTGCTTCAGGAATATTTGACAATAATCCGCCGAAACCAATTGGTAGTAACAGCAAAGGTTCAAATTTGCGCGAAATGGCAAGCCACAGCAACAGCAAGCTCACAGCGATCATTACTGCTTGCCCCCATTGCAAATGGAATATGCCCATCCCTTTAATTAACGCAATAATACTCTCCATAGACCATTCCTTATGCTAAGGTCATCACGGTGTCACCCACCGCGACAGCATCACCAGCTTTGACGCAAATGCCGCGTACGGTACCAGCTTGTGCAGCTTTCACTTCGGTTTCCATTTTCATGGCTTCGAGAATGAATAATACATCGCCAGCTGCTACAGTTTGACCTTCTGTTGCAACAACTTTCCAAATATTACCCGCCATCGGCGCTGTTACTGGTGTGCCACCAGTTGCTGGAGCAGGAGCTGCTTGTGGCGCGGCTTGCGGAGCAGTAGTCGCGACCTGAGAGATATCGCCGCCTTCGCTTACTTTCACCACAAAAGCTTTACCTTCCAATTCCACAGTATAAACAGCAGAGCCAGAAGCAGATGGTGCAGCTTTAGAAACTGGTTTATTTTCCACCGCACTTTCAT
>CBCSVJ010000240.1:0-2561 GCA_965143545.1 uncultured Haemophilus sp.
TGCATGTCAAGGATTTGTAATGGATTATCAAACTCGTGGTTACCTAATACAGTTGCTTCATATCCCATCGCATTCATTGCTTTAATGTCAGGTTCTGCCGTTTGCATATCTGACTCAGGTACACCAGTATTAAAATCACCTGCATTTAATAAAACAAGTGAGCCACCTTTTTTCTCCACTTCCGCTTTCACACGATTAACGATTGTTTTGTGTGCTGGAAAGCCATATTCACCTTTTGCATTTGGCCAAAAATGTCCGTGCGTATCATTAGTGTGCAATATGGTAAATTGATAGGTTTTGTCCTGTTCATATGCCATTGCCGCAGAAGTTGCTAGCACAAGAGGAAGCACGGTAAATAATTTTTTCATAATAAAAAACACCTCTATTTTTGACCGCTCTTTACCTTCACAAAAAACAAAAATAACAGAGCAAGATGGGAAATAAAAAAGCTATACTCCCGAAAGAAGTATAGCTTTTCAACAAAACATTGTTAGATGAGTACCTGCGCAGGCGCAACATAACCTTGTGGGACTTGTTTCTTATCTTCAAAGGTAACAAATTCCCAAGCTTCCTGATCAGCAAGTACAGCACGGAGTAGCTTGTTATTTAAACCGTGACCAGATTTATAAGCTTTGAAATCACCGATGATGTTATAGCCACACATATAAAGATCGCCAATCGCATCAAGCATCTTATGACGAACTAATTCATCTCTGAAGCGTAACCCATCTTCATTTAAGATACGATAATCATCTAATACGATGGCATTATCTAAGCTACCACCTAACGCAAGACCTTGAGATTGAAGATACTCAATATCTTTCATGAAACCAAAGGTTCTTGCACGACTAATTTGATGTACGAATGCTTGTGCTGAGAAATCCATCACGTAATTACGTACATTTTTACTAATCGCAGGATGATCAAAGTCGATTGTAAAATCTAAACGGAAACCATTGTAAGGTTTAAATTCAGCCCATTTATCACCGTCTTCTACTCGTACATTTTTCTTAATACGAATAAATTTCTTCGGTGCATTTTGTTCTTCAATACCTGCGTCTAAAAGCAAGTAAATAAATGGGCTTGCACTACCGTCCATGATTGGAATTTCAGGTGCATCAACTTCGATAATGATATTATCGATACCTAAACCTGCTAATGCTGCGTTTAAGTGTTCTACGGTTGAAACACGCACACCTTGTTCATTTACAAGTGCAGTACAAAGCTTTGTATCGCGCACTGAATCCGCATTAGCAGGGAAAGTCACCGGCGGATTAAGATCAGTACGGCAGTAAATCACACCTGTATTTGGCATAGCTGGACGCAACGTTAATGTTACTTTTTTACCGCTATGTAAACCCACACCTGTGACTTTAATACTTTGTTTTAATGTTCTTTGTTTAATCATCTCTTTTACCTTATTGCTTCACAACAAGATTACTTTTACTCTTATTTCTCATCACGACCAAATGATGCCGGATTGAAGAAATTAGGATTGTTTCTTAACTGTTCTAAACGGCTTGGATCAAGCGGTTTATTTAAGTTACCGTATTGCGAATTTTGTTCCTGTGCTGGTTCTGGTTGTGTATTGTGTCTTAATGCATCTAAACCATGTAAACCAACTGGCGGTTGTGGTTGAATCGTTTCTTGCGCTACAGGTTGTTGAACTTGAGCTTGTTGCACTGTCGATTGAGGACGAGCAATCACTACAGGCTCTGCTGAAACTACATCACCCAAACCTGTCGCAACGATTGTTACACGAATTTCATTGCTCATTTCTGGAACTAAACTGGTACCAACTACGATAGTCGCATCTTCTGATGCAAAGCTACCTACTGTGTCACCCACTACGTTAAATTCGTCAAAGCCAAGATCCATGCCTGAGGTAATATTAACAAGGATACCTTTAGCATTAGAAAGATCGACTTTTTCTAATAAATCATTTTTAATCGCAAGACGCGCTGCTTCTTCTGCACGACCCGCACCAGGTTCACTTTGAGCAGAGCCGAAACCAATCATTGCTTGGCCCATTTCCGACATAACGGTTCTTACGTCAGCAAAGTCCACGTTGATTAAACCCGGAGAGGTAATCATATCGGAGATGCCCATGACAGAGTTACGTAATACGTCATTTGCAGCAGCAAAAGCATCAATTAATGTTGCATTTTTCGGGAGAACTTTTTGAATTTGTTGGTTAGGAATGATGATCATTGAATCCACATATTGTGAAAGATCTTTAATCCCTAATTCAGCAAATTGCATACGTTTTTTGCCTTCAAAGCTAAATGGCTTAGTAACAACAGCAACAGTTAAAATGCCTAATTCTTTCGCTACTTTAGCAACGATTGGTGCCGCACCAGTACCTGTACCACCGCCCATACCGGCTGCGATAAAGACCATGTCTGCACCCTCAAGCATTTTACGGATTTCTTCTTGGTCATCTTCAGCCGCTTTACGACCTACATTTGGGTTTGCGCCCGCACCAAGACCTTTCGTTGTTGCCCCACCAATTTGTACAGTTTGTTGAACTTGGCTTTTGCGTAATGCTTGTGCATCGGTAT
>CBCSVJ010000241.1:0-2561 GCA_965143545.1 uncultured Haemophilus sp.
CGGTTATGCCGACACCTTTGTTGAAATCGTTCTATTGCAATGTTTTCACAGCCTCACTTATGTGGCTGGGCATTACGCGACTGTGCGTTATATCACAACTCAACCACAAAACCATATTGCGAAATTACAAGGTTTATATAATGCCTTAGCTGGGTGTGCAGCTATTGCCATTTTCACCGCACTTTCTGGCGTACTTTATCCAATTTCGCCAGTTTATGCTTTCAGTTTAATGGCAGCCTTTGCATTCATTGGTTTATTTATCACCCCACGAGGTGTAAAAGCCTTTTTACCCCATAGAGTGTAAACATGAATAATCTCACGCTAGTCGATTTGTTCTTAAATGAATATTGGATCGAAAAAGGATTGTCTGAAAACACCGTGCAGTCTTATCGTCTCGATTTGACCGCACTATGTGATTGGTTGGATAAACAAAATTTATCCCTCGAAACCCTCGAACCATTAGATCTGCAACAATTTTTAGGCAGCCGTTTAGAGCAAGGTTACAAAGCCACTAGCACCGCTCGAATGCTGAGCGCGATGCGGAAATTATTCCAATATTTATATCGTGAAAAGTATCGTACAGATGACCCAAGTGCTGTACTGAGCTCGCCTAAATTACCAAGCCGTTTGCCTAAGTATTTAACCGAGCAACAAGTCACAGATTTATTAAATACACCAGATGTAGAAATTCCGCTCGAGTTACGCGATAAAGCCATGTTGGAATTGCTGTACGCCACAGGATTACGTGTCACGGAATTGGTCACACTCACCATTGAGAATATGAATTTACAACAAGGTGTCGTGCGTGTGATTGGCAAAGGCAACAAGGAACGTATTGTACCAATGGGAGAAGAGGCCGCGTTTTGGGTGCGACAATTCGTACTTTACGGTCGTCCTATTTTGCTTAATGGACAAAGTTCAGATGTGGTCTTTCCAAGTCAACGAGCTCAGCAAATGACTCGCCAAACTTTTTGGCATCGTATAAAACATTATGCGGTGTTAGCGGGAATCGATACGGATGCCCTTTCACCACATGTTCTCCGTCATGCCTTTGCGACACATTTAGTGAACCACGGTGCGGATCTCCGTGTTGTGCAAATGCTCCTCGGACATAGCGATCTCTCCACTACGCAAATCTATACTCATGTGGCTAAAGAACGCTTGAAACACCTTCATGAAAGATTTCATCCGAGAGGATAAGATCAAAAAGTGCGGTCAAATTTATCGTTATTTTTGACCGCACTTTAGTATGAAAAGCTTATTTCAATGACAGCAACCTCGCCACATTTTGAGCTGTTGAGATTAAATTCTGCTCGCCTTGCTTGAGAATTGTCGGTAAATCACCCAGATTACGGATAATTGGGAACACCGCATCAATGCCATGTTTATACACCACTTCATAATCCTCACGTAAACAACCTACGATTGCGATGACTAGCTTATTAAATTGTTTCGCCGTACGTGCTACACCGATTGGAGTCTTGCCTAAAATACTTTGCGCATCCATACGGCCTTCACCAGTAATGACTAAATCAGCGTCTTTAACTTGATCAGCAAGTTTCAAATTATCCAAAACAATCTGTACACCGGCTTTGAGCTGCACATTGGGTAAGAGCAATAAACCACCGCCCATACCACCTGCCGCCCCCGCGCCAGGTTGTTCTTGAATTTGTTTACCACAATCCCGCTCGGCAATTTTAGCAAAATGAGCTAATGCCTCATCCAGTTCTTTCACCATCTCAGGCGTTGCACCTTTTTGTGGACCAAAAATCGCAGAGGCACCTCGTTCACCACAAAGTGGATTATTCACGTCACAAGCTACTTCGATTTGCACATATTGCAATCGAGGATCTAAATCAGTCATTTGAATTTCAGTAATTTTAGATAATTCTGCGCCACCAAAGCCAATGGATTGACCATTTTTATCCAATAAACGTAAGCCTAATGCTTGCAGCATACCCGCGCCACCATCATTTGTGGCACTCCCACCAATTCCTAAAATGATATGTTGAACACCAAGGTCAAGGGCTTGCTTAATTAGCTCCCCCGTACCAAAACTGGTGGTTTGACAAGGATTACGTTTATCCATCGGGACAAGATGCAATCCCGATGCTGCAGCCATTTCAATAATCGCCGTTTTACCATCGCCCGATAAACCGAAAAAGCTTTTTACTTGGTTGCCTAACGGTGCAGTGACTTCTGCCTCAATTAAGCGCCCCCGAGTGGCATCTACCAAAGATTGTACGGTTCCCTCTCCCCCATCTGCCATTGGTAATTTCACATATTCAGCATTTGGGAAAATACGTTTAAAACCCGTTTCAATCGCATTAGCCACTTCAAGTGCGGTTAAACTTTCTTTAAATGAATCAGGCGCAATGACAATTTTCATATTCTCTCCTTAAACTAACTAAATACACCAAAAATTAAGGTGGATACAATGGTCATAATCAACCCCACTGTACTTTCATAGGGAATCAATTTTAAACGTTCTTTCATGTCCATATTTACGCTACCACCAGTTGCATGGAAGAAAGAACCATGTGGCATATGATCGAAAACTG
>CBCSVJ010000242.1:0-2546 GCA_965143545.1 uncultured Haemophilus sp.
ATTTAAGTGATGCGTTAAACTGGATTATGGCTAACCGCAAAAGTGCGGCTGAAATTGGCGCTAATTATCTTCCTGCTCCAGAAGCCGCTATTGAAATGGGCTTAGACGGTGCGCGCTTAACGGTGACCAAAGCCAGTGAACTGAAAAATGAAATCATGCAATTCTATGAAACCTTGATGGAGTTCAATCCAACACTCTTGGGTGGTAAATTGCCAGATGACAAATTCTTCTTGGCTTAATTTGAAACTGAATCACATAACATGATTAAAACTGACAAAATCCGTAAACCACAACCTGTCCTGTTTTACATCATCGACTATCTCTGGAGCGGCTTTACCGGCTTGAGTGTGGCGATGATGGTTGTTGCCTTGTGGGCTTGGGGCAGTGCGATATTTGGTGAATTTATGCTGCCTGCTCCTGCGGATGTTTTTCAAAAAGCCCTTGATTTACTCGATCATTTCCAACAAAACGAAATCGGTATTTCGTTATGGCGTTCTATGGTGGGCATTACCATTGCATTAGTCGCAGGCTTAGCCGCAGGGTTGATTGCGGGCAGCTTTAAAACGGCTATGGCATTGCTCAAACCCGTCATTACGATTTTGTTAGCCATGCCGCCAATTATTTGGGTCGTGATGGCATTATTCTGGTTTGGCTTTGGCAATCCTAGCGTGCTATTTACCATTATCGTATTAGTCGCCCCGCTGACCTTTGCCAGTGCAGCCATGGGCATGGCTAGTGTAAACAAACAACATGAAGAATTGTTTGATGCGTACAAACTCGGATTGTGGAAAAAAATCCGCTATTTATATGTTCCCCATCTCACGGGCTATGTAATTTCCAGTATTGGCGTCGCAGTTGCAATGGGCATGAAAGTAGTAATTATGGCAGAGCTTTTGGGTGCCAATGAGGGTGTGGGGGCACAGATTGCCGATGCCAGAGCCATGTTAGATACATCAACGGTCATGGCTTATGTGCTGTTGGTGATTGTGTTTGTTTCCCTCTTTGAATATTTAATTACCAAGCCATTGGAAATTCTGTTTATGCCGTGGAGAAGATAATGCTGAGTTTAAAGAATGTGCGTTTTGAAATTCTCCGCGATCCCATCGTGCGCGATTTCAGTATGGATTTACAACCGGGCGAAGTGAAAACTTTATTCGGCCCAAGCGGTTGTGGTAAAACTACCGTGCTGCGTTTAATTTCAGGTTTGGAAACGCCAAAATCGGGCGAAATCAATAATATATTTCGTAAAACAGGGTTTCTATTTCAAGAAAATCGTCTATTAGAAAATCTCACTGCCATGCAGAATATCGCCATTTTTATGGATAATCCTAATGAAAATGAAATCATTGCACTGGCAGAAAAGATCGGACTTTCCTCTGGGGATTTGAATAAATACCCAACCGAATTATCGGGCGGTATGGCAAAACGCATGGCATTCTTGCGTCTATTGCTATGTGGTTGTGATTTGGCTTTATTGGATGAACCTTTTGTCGGTTTGGATCGCGATTTACGTGATATTTTAGCCGCTATGTTAGTGGAAAAAATTGAGCAACAAGGCATGGCTTGCATTTTAGTGACACACGATCGTTTTGAAGCAGCTCGATTAAGCCGAGAGATTATGCAGCTTTCTCCAAAAGGGATGGATGTGCAAAATGTGATTACCTTGCCAACGCCATTATCCGAACGCAATTCTGCCTTTGAAGAAACCGTAGTCGCACGCGAATTTCAAGGAATCCATTATTATGAATAATTTCTTTACCCATCCGATGCGACCCTTTTTTGTTAGTGCAGCCATTCTTGCGATTATTGGTGCCTTGAGCTTTTTCATCAACCCCGATGATCTCATCCTACACCGCAAAATTTTCTTAGAATTTATGCTACCAGCCGCATACGGTGGCTTTCTGACGGCTTCCATGCTCGAATGGACAAATTACAAAGGCAATTTAAAACCTATTGCAACGATTTTAGCGGTGCTCTTGCTTGCAGGATTGGTATTATTGCCATTTTCCCCACAAACTGCCTCGTTTTTAGTGGCAGCTTATTGGCTCGCGTTGTTACTCTTTTGTGCTTGGCTGTTTTGGTTGGATCGCAATACCGACAATTTTACTTTACTGATGTTACTTGCGGCATTTATGGTTTGTCAGACGGCTTACGCCATGACTGATAGCCTGAAATTATTGCGGGCACAGGTGCATTTGAATATGGCGGCGGTGATGTTTGTATCGATTCGGGTCAGCATTCTATTAGGCGCCGAGGCACTGAAAGAAAGTACATTAAAAGATCCCGTATTTATCCCGAATGTCGTGTATAAGAATATCGCAATTACATTCTTGCTGATCCATACCGCTGCAGAATTATGGTTACCAGCGCAAACAGCCGCTTTTACTGCCTTTGCCGTTGGCTTTATCTTGCTTGCTAAGTTACGCGAATTACATCATCACGAATTGCTACGCAAACATAACGTGCGCACATATTATTTCCTTCAACTGTTCGCCGCAATTGGCTATTTGTGGATGGGCATCAATAAATTAATTGATGAACCGACT
>CBCSVJ010000243.1:0-2516 GCA_965143545.1 uncultured Haemophilus sp.
GTCTGATTTCTTGGAAAAAGTCTTAAAAAAACAACCGCACTTTTTAGCCCAATGGTGGCAAATACCTCCTCAATTTTCAGATTGTCAACATTATACTAGCCGTTTAGCTGACCAACTCTCCACTATCCAAAACGAAGAACAGCTTTACAAAACGCTACGAAATTTTCGTAATCAAGAAATGGCAAAACTTAGTTTCTGTCAAAGCTTGAATCTTGCCACCGTAGAAGAAATTTTTATTCATCTTTCTCAACTTGCTGAAAGTCTTATCATTGGTGCGAGAGATTGGCTGTACAAACAAGCTTGTGAAGAAAGGGGCACACCTTGCGATGAAAATGGCAACCCACAGCAACTCTATATTCTTGGCATGGGAAAATTAGGTGGTTTTGAGCTAAATTTCTCCTCTGATATTGATTTAATTTTTACCTATCCTTCACAAGGCGAAACCGTTGGAGCAAGACGAGCCGTTGATAACGCCAAATTTTTTACCCGTTTAGGACAACGTCTGATTAATGCATTGGATCAATTTACGCCAGATGGCTTTGTCTATCGTACAGATATGCGCCTTCGCCCTTTTGGCGACAGCGGTGCACTTGCCTTAAGTTTTTCTGCGATGGAGCAATATTACCAAGATCAAGGGCGAGACTGGGAACGCTATGCCATGATCAAAGGGCGTATTTTAGGCGCAGATGAGCAAGATCCCAATGCAAAAACCTTACAACAATTACTTCGCCCCTTTGTTTATCGCCGTTATATTGATTTTAGTGTGATTCAAGCTTTACGTGAAATGAAAGGTAAAATTGAGCGTGAAGTGCGTCGTCGTGGCTTAAAAGACAATATTAAACTAGGCGCAGGCGGGATTCGAGAAATCGAATTTATTGTACAAGTTTTTCAACTGATTCGTGGTGGACGAGAGATTAAGCTCCAACAACATGAATTGCTTAAACTTCTCCCTGAAATACGAGATCTTGGTTTAATTACGCCTCAGCAATATCATGAATTAAGAGAAGCTTATATCTTTCTACGACGTACTGAAAACGTGCTTCAAGCCATTGATGACCAACAAACGCAACTACTTCCAACAGATGAAGAAAATCGCCTTAGATTAATGGTCGCTTGTCGAGAATACACTTATTTAGATGAGAACAATCAGGCTACGATAAAATCTTATCCAATTGAAAACTGGGATGATTTCTATCAAACACTACAATCACACCAACAAAAAGTGCGGTCAGTTTTTGATGCGTTAATTGGTGAAGAAAAAGATGAACGTAGCGATGACAATAATCGGTGGATTGATTTTTTAGAAAGTGATCTTGATGATATTGAACAAATGTTGGTCGATAACCACATTGATGAGGACGCGATTTCCGATATCTTAGATAAACTTATTCAATTCAAAGAGGGGCTTGCGCGCCGGGTTATTGGCGCTCGAGGTCGAGAAGTTTTAGCTCACTTATTGCCAAATATATTCACCCAAATATTTGAGCAAAAAGATTACCACACTTTATTACCACTCATTCTCAATATTGTCGATAAAATTGCGAGTAGGACGACTTATTTGGAATTGCTCTTAGAAAATCCTCAAGCTATTGAGCAGCTAATTGAACTATGTGCGCAATCCCAGATGATCGCCGAACAAGTGGCTCGCCACCCTATTCTACTCGATGAATTATTAAATACTGAAGCGCTACGTAATCCATTGTCATTCACACAGTATCCTGACGAATTAAAGCAATATATGCTGCGATTACCGCAAGACGATGAAGAGCAATTTATTGACGGTTTACGCCAATTTAAACAGTCTATTTTATTACGTGTTGCAGCCGCCGATATTCTCGGCGTATTGCCTGTTATGAAAGTGAGCGATCATCTCACTTATCTAGCTGAAGCAATTATTGATGTGGTTGTCAATTTTGCTTGGCAACAAGTCAGTCAACGCTTTGGAGTCCCCGAACATCTTGTAGATAAAACTGAAAAAGGCTTTTTAGTCATTGGCTACGGTAAATTAGGCGGAATTGAACTCGGTTATAAATCTGATTTAGATTTAGTCTTTTTATACCAAGCTGTTGAAGGAGTGACTGTTGATGGGAAGAAATCCATTGATAGCAATCAATTCTATTTAAGACTGGCTCAAAAAATTGTCAGCATTTTTAGTATGAACACCAGTGCAGGCGTACTTTACGATATTGATATGCGATTACGTCCTTCAGGCGATGCGGGCTTATTAGGCTGTTCACTTCAAGCATTTGAAAACTATCAACTCAATGAAGCATGGACTTGGGAAAAGCAAGCGCTTGTCCGTAGCCGTGCTATTTTTGGTGAAACTGAATTAAAAGCAGAATTTGAAAAAATTCGCTGTAATGTACTTTCCGCTCAAAGAGATATTAATCAGCTAAAAATCGAAGTAAGAGACATGCGTGAAAAAATGTACGAACATTTATCTCATACAAAAGACGGCTTTTTTAATATCAAAACCGATCGTGGCGGCATTACTGATATTGAATTTATCGCCCAGT
>CBCSVJ010000244.1:0-2476 GCA_965143545.1 uncultured Haemophilus sp.
AAGAACGGTACAAAGCTTAGGCGGTACAGGTGCACTACGTATTGCTGCGGAGTTCATCAAACGCCAAACCAAAGCACAAAATGTATGGATTAGTACGCCAACATGGCCAAACCACAATGCCATTTTCAATGCAGTAGGCATGACGATTCGTGAATATCGTTATTATGATGCTGAACGCAAAGCCCTTGACTGGGAACATTTACTTGAAGATTTAAGCCAAGCAAGCGAAGGAGATGTCGTGCTTTTACACGGTTGCTGCCACAATCCAACCGGTATTGACCCAACTCCTGAACAATGGCAAGAATTAGCCGCACTTTCAGCAAAAAATGGTTGGTTACCACTCTTTGACTTTGCTTATCAGGGTTTAGCCAATGGCTTAGACCAAGATGCTTATGGTTTACGTGCTTTTGCGGCAAATCATAAAGAATTATTAGTGGCGAGTTCATTTTCTAAAAACTTTGGTTTATACAATGAGCGTGTAGGTGCCTTTACCCTTGTGGCTGAAAATGCAGAAATTGCTTCAACGGCATTAACACAGGTAAAATCAATTATTCGTACTCTATACTCCAACCCAGCATCTCACGGTGGGGCGACTGTAGCAACAGTATTAAATGATCCACAACTTCGTCAAGAATGGGAAAATGAATTGACTGAAATGCGTGAACGCATCAAAAAAATGCGTCATTTATTCGTTCAGTTATTAAAAGAATACGGTGCAGAACAAGATTTTAGCTTTATCATGGAACAAAACGGTATGTTCTCTTTCAGCGGCTTATCACCTGAGCAAGTTGATCGCTTAAAAGAAGAATTTGCGATTTACGCTGTTCGTTCTGGTCGTATCAATGTGGCCGGTATCACTGAAGACAATATTCGTTATTTGTGTGAAAGTATTGTGAAAGTGCTTTAATCAATAAAAAATAAAAAGTGCGGTTAAATTTGGCCGCACTTTTTTTCATCTCAATATAATAAAAAAAGGCAGATTTTACTCTGCCGTTTTATCAAATAATTACCATTGGTAACCGATGCTTCCGCCCCAGTTTACATCACTACGGCTATTGATACTTGCACCAACTTTAATCGAAATTTTGTTGTTATCAGAATTTCGACCATAACCAACTGCTAATGCATTTTCGTTGCGATAACCACCAACACCAACAGAAACTAAGCTTTTACCCGCTTCATTTGGACGTTGTAAGAAAGAAATCGCTGTCGCACCTGCAATACCTGCTCGTAAACGACGATCAACGTGATCAATTTTATTGTCTAAACGATTGATGTTGTTATTAATATTTTTCACTGCATTATCAACATAACGTTTATTTACTGCATCAGTTAGGTCTTTAGGATCTGCCACATTCACAATTCGATTGTTGTGAACATCCAAGCCACCATGTGCATGGATTGTACCGCCTACATTGATATCACCTGTTGTTGTGACATTGGTAAATGTTGGCGTATCCGATACCGCAACGCTTAACACTTTTCCTTTTTTGTGGGTTAATTTAATATTTTTACCCGCATCAAGTGTTAACTTATCCATTTTGGTTGCAGTAGATTGAACCGTTTCTTCTGTCACTTCATTTACAACAGTACCTTCAGATGCACTTGCAGTCACATTAAATCCACGACCACTCGCATTTTTAATTTCATCTTTGGTTTTTTGTGAGAGATCCACTTTATAGTTGGTTACTGTAGTTACAGAAAGACCATCTTTTTTAGTCGTTTCTCCACCTACTGTTACAGTAATTGCATCTGAACCCGCTTCAACTGATGCTGAGGTATCTTTTGCATTCACTTTAATTTCTGCAGCATTCTCACCATCTTTTACAACGACTTCGGTATTTTCACCATTCACAAAATTAACTTTACCATGGGTATTAATACGCGATGTTTCAGTACCATTGTTTTGAATGTTAAAACCTGCATTGTAATAAGCTTGATATAACTGACTACCATTTACTGCGTCGTTTGATTCAGCTGTAATTCGGCCAGCCCCCACATTTTGGATCTGGCGAACAAGCTTTCCATCACCGACAGAAACAGCTCCGGTTTGAGTTGAAGAAGTACCATTATAGTTAATCTTTGTATTTGTAGCAGTATCATCAAAAGAAGATAAAGTCTTCGCTGTATTATCAAAAGTATTCGCCACACTAGATGAATAAGAGCCTAATGTCACAGAGTTTTCATGAGTACCTTTTGCTTGTGTACCAATCACAACAGCACTAACTGCAGAGGCATTACTTGATTCCCCCATAGCGATAGCATTAATGGCTGAAGACTGGCTATCTTTACCAATAGCAATTGAATTATCTGATGACGCACTCGCATTAGAGCCAGATGCCAATGCATCACTACCGGAGGCCCTTGCTTTAGCACCTAAAGCCATTGAGCTTCCGCCACTAGCCTCTGCGCCATTACCTAATGCTGAAGCCTGAATAGCACTTGCTTTCGCATCGTTACCTACAGCAGTCGAAAC
>CBCSVJ010000245.1:0-2473 GCA_965143545.1 uncultured Haemophilus sp.
CGCTATTTGGGTATTATTCGTCACCTTATGGCAAAATTGGGCAAAAGTAAGACTTGCCTATTTTGGGATGATTCTTGCACACTGCGGTGTGGCGATTGCCACGATGGGCGCCGTGATGAGTAGTTACTTTGGCAGTGAATTAGGTGTTAGACTTGCACCACAACAAAGCCAGCAATTAGGTCAATTTGAATTCCATTATGATCGTTTTTCCAATGAAATTGGACCAAACTTTACCGCCGAAGTTGCTTTCTTTAACGTGTCAAAACAAGGCAAACCTTACGCTGAAATTGTACCTGAACGCCGATATTATGACGTTCGTACCATGACCATGAGTGAAGTAGGGTTAGATGCTGGCTTTTGGGGCGATTTATATATTGTGATGGGCGATAACTTAGGCAAAGGCGAATTCACATTCCGCTTGCATTACAAACCACTTATTCGCTGGTTATGGCTCGGAGGCATTTTAATGGCACTTGGCGCATTATGTTCTGCCATCAATTTGAAGAGAAAACGCGATGAATAAAAAGTTTATTTTGTTTTTACCACTGATTTTATTATTGAGCGTTTGCTTACTGCTTTTTGTTGGTTTGCATAAAGATCCAAAACAAATTGCCTCTGCACTCATTAATAAGCCCGTGCCGGAATTCTATCAAGCAAATCTACTTGAACCGAGTCAAATCGTCAGCCCAAGAGATTTCCCAAAGAAACCTTTCCTGCTTAATGTTTGGGGAAGTTGGTGTGGCTATTGCCAACAAGAACACCCTCTCTTGATGGAAATTTCAAAAGACGTCCCCATTGTGGGCATCGATTATCGTGACAAACCACAAAACGGTATTGCGATGCTCGAACGCATGGGCAATCCATTTATACTTACTATTGACGATAGCCGTGGTGAATTTGCGATGCAATTAGGCGTAGATGGTGCACCAGAGACCTATATTGTCGATGAACATGGCATGATCCGTTATCGCCATTCTGGCTATATGGATCGCGAAACGTGGCTTACCGAAATCAAACCAAAACTTGATGAATTAACAAAAAAGTAAAATGAAAAAATTAACCCGATTTCTGACCGCACTTTTACTGACTTTCGCCCTTTTTGCTCACGCAGAAATGGTGGATACCTATGCGTTTAAAAACCAAGCCGATCGTACTCGAGCTATTGAACTGGCAAAATCCTTACGCTGCCCACAGTGTCAGAATCAGAACTTAGTTGAGTCCAACTCCCCCATCGCTTATGACTTACGTATCGAAGTCTATAAAATGGTAGATGAAGGAAAAACGAACCAACAAATTATCGACACAATGACCGCACGTTTCGGTAATTTCGTGAACTATAAGCCCCCTTTCCAATGGAATACTGCACTCCTCTGGCTATTGCCTATTTTGCTATTAATTGGTGCTTTTGCATTGATTTTGTTTTCCACTAAAAAATCAGAAGAGGCCCCTAAACCACTTGAAAATCAACCTCATACAGCGCCTAAAGAAGAAAAAAGTGCGGTCAAATTTGAAACCAAATCCGCTATTTGGGTCTTTGCAATCTTATTGATTCTTCCTTTAAGTTATTACTTCTCCCTTGATCGTTTTGAGCGTGTTCAACAAGGCGAAAAAGAGATGGTTGAACTTGCTAATAAAAAAGCCGATACATCAATGGTGCATCAAAAAGAAGATATGGTGCTCAAAATTCAAAATAAAATTCGAGAAGATGTGAATAATCCTGAGCTTTGGGCTCAGCTAGGTGATGCTTATATGCAAAATGATGAATTTGATCATGCGCTCATCGCCTATAGCAATGCAGAAAAAATTTCAGGCACAACCCCGGCTATTTTAGGGCTCAAAGCGACCGCACTTTATTATCAAGCAGGTCAAAATATCACACCACAAATCCAGCAAATAATGGATGAGGCGTTAAAACAAGATAAACATGAAATCTCGGTAATCACATTATTGGCGACTGAAGCTTTTAAAAATCATGAAGCTGAAAAAGCCAAAGCTTATTGGCAACAATTGTTAGATTCAGGTAATGCTGCCGTGGATCGCCGTACTGTTATCCAACGAATCAAAATGATAGACTATTTTGAAAAAGGACAAACCTCACAATAAGCTATGTCTCATTATTCAGAAAATATCATTATTGGAGCCGGTGCTGCCGGCTTATTTTGTGCCGCACAGTTAGGAAAGCTGGGCAACCAAGCCACCATTTTTGATAACGGTAAGAAAATTGGCCGAAAAATTTTAATGTCTGGTGGCGGATTCTGTAATTTCACCAATATGGAAATCAGTCCAGACCGTTATATCAGTCAAAACAAGCATTTCGTCAAATCTGCCTTAAAACGTTATACACAATGGGATTTTATTGCTTTAGTCGCTGAGTACGACATTCCTTACCACGAAAAAGAATTAGGTCAGTTATTTTGTGATAACGGCGCAGAAGATATCGTGAAGATGCTCGGAACGGAATGTGACAAATATG
>CBCSVJ010000246.1:0-2466 GCA_965143545.1 uncultured Haemophilus sp.
GGGAATATCGCCGTGCGTTTTGGCACATCGATTTCTTAGAAAACCTAAATGGCATCGAAGGTTATCACCCTGAACATGGTTATAAATTTAATGGTGTGGAAACCAAACCTTACAATACTCGCTGCTGCGGTAAAGTATCTTGGAATCCAAACCATCCATTTATCGAACATTTCAAAAAATTAAAAGACATTGTTGGAGATCGCGGTGTCGTAAAATATACCATTCCAAGCCCAAATCAATTAATGTATCCAATCCAATGGGATACGGGCGTTTATGCGACACGTGCAGAATTTGCCAAAGATGTTCAACAAGCTTATAAAGATGCAATCAAAGCCTTCTATGATGCAGGTTGCCGTTATTTACAATTTGATGATGTATATTGGGGATCACTCTGTAACAATCACTTAAAACCAGAATTTGAAGCAGATAAAGCACAAGCCCTTGAAAATATTCAAGTTGTATTAGCCGCTAAACCAGCAGATATGGTTATCACAACGCATGTTTGTCGTGGCAATTTCCGTTCAACCTATTTATTAACCGGTGCATACGATCCTATTGCGGATGCGTTATTCGGTCAAACCCAATACGATGGCTATTTCCTTGAATATGATGATGAGCGTTCTGGTGGGTTTGAACCATTAAAACACTTTGCCAATAATCCACATAAAGGCCGTGTTGTATTAGGTTTAATCAGTTCAAAATTCCCTGAATTAGAAGATAAAGCGACTATTAAAGCACGCATTGAAGAAGCGACGCAATATGTTCCACTTGAACAGCTTTGCTTAAGCCCACAATGTGGTTTTGCATCAACAGAAGAAGGGAATATCATGACGGAAGCACAGCAATGGGCAAAAGTTCGTTATGTTGAAGAAATTGCCAAAGAAGTATGGGGTGAAGATTAATTCTTTTCATATCTGATGTTAAAAACACACTGTTTTTTAACCGCACTTTTATAATCTGAGTGCGTAGCAATATGCTCTTTTTTACTGCTTCCTTTCAACAAATAAAAAAAGCTGATGTAATTTACATCAGCTTTTTCATTATCAATTTATCACTAGATTTGCGTTAAATCGACGTTTTTCGTTTCTTTTGAGGCTAATAATGCTAACAAGGTTAAGAATGCATTAATGGCTAAATAAATCCCTACACCCATTAAGCCATAAAGTGCATTAATTTTTAATGAAATCATTGCCGCAATAGTGGCCCCGATAATCGATGCAATATTGTAGGCTAAAGAAGCACCAGAATAACGTACTTCCGTTGGGAATAATTCAGGCAATACCGCCGCCATTGGGCCAAATGTCATGCCCATTAATGCCATACCAATTACTAAGAAAGCAAATACAGAAGTTGGTGTACCGTTTCCAAGGAATAATGGCATACATAATGCAAAAATTAAGATGCTGACCGTTGTCCAAATCAACCATTTGCGACGACCGATTTTATCTGCATAAAGACCAGAAATACTGATAAAAATCGCAAAAACGATCGCACTCATTAAAAGTAATCCCGTGAAGGTATTGGCAGGAATGCCTAACCCCATAGGATAGCCCGCTTCTGAAAGGGTTGCCGGTGTACGAGAATACGCTTGAGCAAAGGCAGTCATAATATAGAACAAGGAATAAGTCGCCACCATAATAAAGGTACCAATCACCATCGGTTTAAAGTGTTTAGTAAATACCACACTCACCGGTGCTTTTAATTTTTTCCCTTTTTCTTCCGCTTCAACGAAGACATGGCTCTCATGTAAAGTTAAACGAACATACAACCCAACTAAAACTAAGGCTAAAGAAGAAACAAACGGGATACGCCATGCCCACTCAACAAGGGCTTGTTGCCCCCAGAAATAGCTCACTAAGAAGAAGGTTGCATTAGCCACAAATAAACCAATTGGCGCCCCTAATTGAGGGAATGTACCATACCAAGCACGTTTTCCTTCTGGTGCATTTTCTGTTGCCACTAAAGCAGCGCCGCCCCATTCACCACCAAGACCAATACCCTGACCAACTCGGCAAATACATAACAAAATCGGTGCCCAAATACCAATTTGAGAATAAGTTGGCAATAAACCGATAACGACCGTAGATCCGCCCATTAAAACCAAAGAGGCGACTAAGGTTTTCTTACGACCAATCTTATCACCAAAGTGCCCAAATAAAGCTGATCCAATTGGACGAGCAAAGAACGCTAAGGCTAGTGTCGAAAGAGAAAGCAAATCATCTGAAAGCGGATCGCCACTATGGAAGAATTGCGTGTTAAAAACTAATACTGCCGCAGCGGCATAGATATAATAATCGAAGAATTCAATTGCGGTACCCACCATAGAGGCTAAAGCAACCTTAAGTGGATCATTACGAAGTTGTGAGGACATTTTGCTTCCTTAAGAGTCAAATAAAATGAAAGGGTTAAATCCTAGCATTTCCCTTAAGGTTGAGCAATTTTTAATACAATATTTTCGATTTTTTT
>CBCSVJ010000247.1:0-2448 GCA_965143545.1 uncultured Haemophilus sp.
TAATCGGTAGCTATAAACATCTAATGCACGTTTTGCTTCTGGTTTAGAGGCATCGTCGTAATTATCTTCTGCATAACGACAGTCGCTCGTTACTTCAGTTAAACCTAAAAGACCTGATTTTTTCACTAAAGTCTCTTCGATTTGATCCATTGACATGCCTAAGTTTTTGTATAGGTAGAAAACGATCGCAGGGTCAATATCACCACAACGTGTACCCATCACTAAACCTTCTAACGGGGTTAAACCCATAGAGGTATCGATACATTTACCATGACGAACCACAGAAACCGAACCACCGTTACCTAAGTGACAGATAATTGCGTTTACTTGGTCTGCTGGTTTGCCTACGTATTCAGCGACTTCGCGAGAAACGAAGTAGTGGCTGGTACCGTGTGCACCGTAGCGACGTACGCCATGTTCTTTGTAAAGTGAGTATGGAAGTGCATATAAGTATGCTTCTTCAGGCATAGTTTGGTGGAATGCTGTATCAAATACGACAACGTTCTTATCTTTTAAGTGTGGGAATGTTTTGAATGCTTCACGGATACCGATTAAGTGAGCCGGGTTGTGAAGTGGAGCAAATTGTGCTGCATCTTCAATACCTTTAACCACTTCATCTGTTACAACAACAGATTGGGTGTATTTCTCACCACCGTGAACGATACGGTGACCAATCGAGGTGATAGAGTTTTTAAGCTCATCAGTCATAATGTTTGACGCGATGAAGTTAAGTGCTTCTGTGTGCGCTGCACCAGCACCTAAATTTGCGCTACCTTTTTCACCGTTAAGTTTCCATTTGATACGAGCTTCAGGAAGATAAAATGCTTCTGCTAAGCCTGATAATTTTTCTTCACCTGTTGCAGGATCAAGGATTGCAAATTTTAATGAAGAACTACCACAGTTAAGGATGAGAACAAGTTTTGACATAGGAACCCTATTTTTGATTGAGGTTAATAAAAATCCATCCAAAAGAACGGAGTATAAATCCCATATAGAATACACCTTTTAGCGTATAAAATAAATTAACTGGAGGGTAAAAATACGATCTTTTATTAGAAAAGTTGAAAATTTCAACAGTTCCTAGTTAAGGATGACAATTAAACCTAAACTAGAGTATTATAAGCGAGGTTATTTTCAAGGATGTTTTCATGTCATCATTTTTTTCAACCTTAAAACAAGGGCAAATTTATTTGCAAACGTGGCCATTAGAAGCGAAGCTCGGCATGATTTTCCCCGAAAATCGCATTATTAAAGCCACGAAATTTGCTCAGAAGTTCATGCCTTTTATGGCAGTATTTTCGATGGTTTGGCAACAGCTTTATGCCAAGGCGGATCTTACTGCATTAGCGATTGCTATTTTGACCGCACTTTGTGCGTTAGTGATGCCATTGCAAGGCTTATACTGGTTGGGAAAACGTGCAAAATCACCGTTAGAACCGCAAAGTTCTCAGTGGTTTTATGAGATTAGTGAACGTTTAAGAAAACAACATGAAAGTTTGCCAACCATGCAAGATAAACCGACATATCAGCACTTGGCAGAAGTACTACAAAAGGCACAGCAAAAATTTGATAAAGTATTGTGGCAGGAAATCTAGCCAATGGCTTCAAATTTAATTGACGCAAACGTTTTCCTTTTGTTGTTTTTTTATGTAAAATACTGCGGTCGCAATGGCGGCCCTTTTTAATTGAGAGACTATTTAATGATTGATTACATTATCATTGGCATCATCGCATTTTCGATTATCGTGAGTTTATTACGTGGGTTTGTGCGAGAGGTGATGTCCCTTGCAAGTTGGGTCGTTGCATTTATTGTCGCTAGCCAATTTTATCCTTATCTCGCCACTTATCTTACTCAAATCGAATCTGACTACGTGCGTAATGGCACAGCAATCGGCATTTTATTTGTTTTAACCTTAATTGTAGGTGGCATTGTTAATTATGTGATTAGCCAATTAGTGGATAAAACAGGACTTACTGGAACAGATCGTGTTCTCGGTGCGGCATTTGGCTTAATTCGTGGCGCGTTAATCGTTGCTGCGATCTTATTCTTCTTGGATACCTTCACTAACTTTGAACAAACCGATTGGTGGAAAGAATCAAAATTAATTCCTCATTTCGGCTTCATTATTGAATGGTTCTTCCAACAACTACAAGCAAGTTCTAGTTATTTAAACTCAACTTTTAAACAATAAGGTAGTCAATCAGTATGTGTGTAATTGTCGGTATCGTTAGCCAAAATCCGGTTAATGAATCCATTTATGCAGCATTAACGTTATTACAGCATCGAGGTCAAGATGCGGCGGGGATTGTCACAATCGATGATGAAAACCGCTTTCGTTTGCGTAAGGCTAATGGTCTTGTAAGCGATGTATTCAGACAAGAACATATGTTAAGTTTACAAGGTCATGCAGGCCTCGGACATGTACGTTATCCAACCGCCGGCAGTTC
>CBCSVJ010000248.1:0-2441 GCA_965143545.1 uncultured Haemophilus sp.
TAGCGGCAATACGAACAATGCTGGCTTAGTGGGCTTATTCTATGGACTGAATGCGAATTATACAGACAGTATTTTGAGTAATCATACGCCGTCAGTGTTAATCAAAAAGTTACAAGACGAAAAATATCAATTTGTTGCTTATTCCTCTACGGCATTTAAAGACAGCTTATTTAAACAAGCCTTGTTCCGTAATGTGAAATTACCTAAAGTGAAAGCCTCTTCGCCAAAAGACGCGATAAATGGTGTTTTATCTCTCTTAAAAGAGGATAAACCTTGGTTTTCTTATATGGATTTAGATATTGCAGATCAAACGGAAGAAAATTACACCAAATCGCTTGCGGATATTGATCAACAAATTGATGACATTTTAGCATCAGTCTCTTTAGAGAATACGATTGTTATTATTACAGCAGAGCATGGTACAACCTTTAATAAGCTGGATGAAAAAGCACAAGAAAACTATTTTGGTCGTGATGAAATCCAAGTGCCGTTTATTGTTTACTGGAAAGATTTACCGGTGCAAGAAGTCTCTAAATTAACGAGTCATACTGATTTGTTACCGGCATTGATGTCATCAATCTTTAAAGTGAAAAATCCAGTTTCGGATTATGCACAAGGTCGCAATTTATTTGAGCTTAATGGCGATCCTTGGGTGTTAGCATCAAATTTCCGTTGGAATGTCATTATTCAGCCGGATGGCACACAGTATCATATTGATCGCAAAGGAAACTATAAGAAATTTGACCGCACTTATACTGAGCAATCTTCTAGCCGCCCACCGCTCGGCTTATTCTTAGAGGTTTTCAAACAAGAGCGTTCTTTTGTCAATAAATAGATAGCTTTTTTGTGCTTAAAATCTTATACTTTGCACCCAGTTGAAAGACTGAAAAGATGTTATTAATTAAAATCTGCGAATTTTTCATAACATTGTAAACAATTCACAATAGATCAGATCCTTATTGGGTTTGCTTTTCAATTAATACACTTCTCGTCTCTCTTTTCCTTTCTTTTTTGGCGGAGTTATTATGAGAAATCACGTTCGTAGCTTTAAAACGTTTATTCGAGACGAAATTATTAAAAAAGGCGGCTGGGTTAATGCCCATGCTCACGCAGATCGTGCTTTTACAATGACACCCGAAAAAATCGGTATTTATCACAATAGTAATCTTCAACAAAAATGGGATTTAGTGGATGAAGTGAAACGTACATCAAGTGTTGATGATTATTACGCCCGTTTCTGTCAATCGATTGAGCTGATGATTTCCCAAGGGGTGACGGCATTTGGTACTTTTGTGGATATTGACCCGATTTGTGAAGACCGAGCCATCATTGCTGCACACAAAGCTCGAGAAGTTTATAAGCATGACATTATTTTGAAATTTGCGAATCAAACCTTAAAAGGGGTCATTGAGCCAGAAGCACGCAAATGGTTTGATATTGGCTCTGATATGGTGGATATGATTGGTGGTTTACCTTATCGCGATGAGCTTGATTATGGTCGCGGCCTTGAAGCAATGGACATTCTGCTTGATACTGCTAAATCTCGCGGCATTATGTGTCATGTGCATGTGGATCAATTCAACTCTCCAAAAGAAAAAGAAACCGAACAGCTTTGCGATAAAACTATCGAACATGGTATGGAAGGTCGAGTCGTGGCGATCCATGGTATTTCTATTGGTGCCCACAGCAAAGAATATCGCTATAAACTTTATGAAAAAATGCGTCAGGCAAAAATGATGATGATTGCTTGTCCAATGGCGTGGATTGATAGTAACCGAAAAGAAGATTTGATGCCTTTCCATAATGCCTTGACACCTGCAGATGAAATGATTCCAGAAGGAATTACCGTGGCGTTAGGTACGGATAATATCTGTGATTATATGGTGCCACTTTGTGAAGGGGATTTATGGCAAGAACTAAGCTTACTTGCTGCGGGCTGTCGTTTCCCACATCTTGATGCAATGGTTGATATTGCGAGTATTAATGGACGCAAAGTGTTAGGTTTAGAGCCAGTTTAATCCAAAAATTAGATAGAAGTGCGGTCATAAAATGAAAAGTTTTGTGGCCGTTTTTATTTATAAGATAAAACAGAACTAATGCTAATTTGACTGATTTAAAAAAGGACTTTAAGAAAAGTGGTGGGCGATACCGGTCTCGAACCAGTGACCCCCTCCTTGTAAGGGAGGTGCTCTCCCAACTGAGCTAATCGCCCGCTTGGTCAAACTTTAACAACATTAAAGCCAACTTTGGAAAAAGTGGTGGGCGATACCGGTCTCGAACCAGTGACCCCCTCCTTGTAAGGGAGGTGCTCTCCCAACTGAGCTAATCGCCCACATAAGAAAAGCGTTTAAATAATGGGAAAGTTTGAGCGGAAAGAACACTTTAGAAAAGTGGTGGGCGATACCGGTCTCGAACCAGTGACCCCCTCCTTGTAAGGGAGG
>CBCSVJ010000249.1:0-2434 GCA_965143545.1 uncultured Haemophilus sp.
GAAATCAAGTTGATATAATCCAAAATAGTTAAATTTTTAATAAATTAGAGGTCGGTATGAGTGAAACTGCGATTACCATTAGTTTGCTTGCCCTCGTTGCCGTGATTGGCCTATGGATCGGGCATTTTAAAATTAAAGGCGTAGGTCTGGGTATTGGAGGCGTGCTATTTGGTGGGATTTTAGTTGCCCATTTTACCACCCAATATGGCATTAAATTAGATAGCCATACATTACATTTCGTGCAAGAGTTCGGCTTAATTCTGTTTGTTTATACGATTGGTATTCAAGTGGGGCCGGGCTTTTTTGCTTCCTTACGAAAATCAGGCTTAACCTTAAATGGATTAGGCATTTTAATCGTTGCACTTGGTGCAGTGGTGACAATACTCATTTATAAGCTTGCGGATATTCCTCTTGATGTCGCGCTTGGTATTTACTCCGGTGCGGTCACCAATACCCCCTCTCTCGGTGCGGGTCAGCAAATTCTTTCTGAATTAGGCATGTCGCAAACGACGTCTAACATGGGGATGGCCTATGCAATGGCTTATCCTTTTGGAATTTGTGGCATTTTACTTTCTATGTGGCTTATTCGTCTTTTCTTTAAAATTAAAGTGGATGAGGAAGCAGCAAATTTTGAAAAAGAAAGTGGTCATGACAAAGAAGCACTCAAAAGCATCTCTCTGAAAGTCACCAATACTAATCTCAATGGTATCCATTTGATTGAAATTCCAGGTTTTGATGATGAAGATGTTGTCTGCTCTCGCTTGAAACGGGGCGAGCTTGTTATTGTGCCGAAAGCGGATACCGATGTTCAACTTGGGGATATTTTACATTTGGTCGGCAATCCTGAAGGCTTGAAAAAAATGCACCTTATCATTGGGGAAGAAGTGGATATCCCGGTAGCAAGCTTGAGTGGCGAAATTCGTTCTGAGCGCGTGGTCGTCACCAATGAAAAAGTACTCGGAAAACAAATTCGTCATCTTGGTATTCATCAAAAATATGGTGTGGTCATTTCGCGTTTAAACCGTGCGGGTGTGGAATTGGTGCCAACCGCCCATACTACACTTCAATTCGGTGACGTATTACACATGGTGGGAAAAACTGACATTCTCAACCAAGCCATTTCAGTGATCGGGAATGCGAAACAAAAACTACTACAAGTGCAAATGTTACCAGTGTTTATTGGGATTGGCTTAGGGGTATTACTCGGCTCCATTCCTTTCTATATTCCAGGTTTCCCTGTGGCATTAAAATTAGGGCTAGCAGGCGGACCGTTAGTCGTCGCATTGATCTTGGCTCGAATTGGTTCTATCGGAAAACTCTACTGGTTTATGCCGCCGAGTGCGAACTTGGCATTGCGCGAAATTGGTATTGTACTCTTCCTTGCTGTAGTCGGTTTAAAATCCGGCGGTAGCTTTGTGGACACACTCACCAATGGTTCCGGTCTTGAATGGATGGGCTACGGTATTTTCATCACTCTTGTACCATTAATGATTGTAGGTATCATTGCACGTTTATATGTAAAATTAAATTATCTTTCTCTTTGTGGCCTGTTAGCTGGGTCAATGACGGATCCACCAGCGCTTGCTTTCGCCAATGAACTGAAAGAAGGAAGCGGTGCCGCTGCACTCTCCTATGCGACAGTCTATCCACTCACCATGTTCTTACGGATCATTTCACCGCAATTGTTAGCAATTCTTTTATGGGTTTAATACCCTTTCAAACTTGGGGCAGAATAACTGCCCCAAGCTTTATTACTAAGCAGCATTACAACCATAAAACAATTCAAATAAAATCTGCCCCAAGCCTACCCCTTTCCCTCATTCAATGATAGAATTCATCGCTTTATTTAAATAGGAAAAGAAATGTCATTAGTTGAATTTGTAATTGATAAACTCGATGATTTAAAAGGCACCGAAATTGTGCATTTTGATGTAAAAGGTAAATCATCGATTACTGAAAATATGATTATTTGTACCGGCACATCTAGCCGCCAAGTCGCAGCTATGGCCGATAACCTTATTGCAGAATGTAAAAAAGCCGGTTATGAAACCTTTGGTGAAGAAGGTCGTAATACAGCTGATTGGATCGTGGTGGATCTCGGTCAAACCATCGTACATATTATGCAACGTGATGCACGTGAAATGTATCAGTTAGAAAAACTTTGGGCATAAAGTGCGGTCAATTTTGACTGTGTTTTAAAAGGGAAAAGGATGAAAATCACATTAATCGCTGTAGGCACAAAAATGCCGGCTTGGGTTACCACCGGATTTGAAGAATACCAACGTCGTTTCCCTAAAGACATGCCTTTTGAACTCATTGAAATTCCTGCAGGCAAGCGTGGAAAAAATGCGGATATTAAACGCATCTTAGAGCAAGAAGGTAAAGCGATGCTTGCCGCTTGCGGAAAAGGTAAAGTGGTAACATTAGATATCCC
>CBCSVJ010000250.1:0-2432 GCA_965143545.1 uncultured Haemophilus sp.
TCGGCTTATACTTTTTATTTACGCCTAACTTGGGTGAAAGTGATCGTAAACACCGCATTTCTTACGTTGTTTTTGCGTTATGTTTTGGTTCATTACTGGGTTTTTATGACGGCTTTTTCGGGCCTGGGACGGGTTCATTGATGAACCTAGCTTGTGTGACGTTACTTGGATTTAACCTCACTAAAGCGACTGCGCATGCCAAAGTGATGAATTTAACCTCAAATTTAGCCTCATTAATTTTTTTCCTAATTGGTGGTCATGTGATTTGGACTGTCGGTTTAGTGATGATGGCAGGAAGCCTGATAGGCGCAAATTTGGGGGCAAAAATGGTGATGGCAAAAGGCAAACAACTGATTAGACCGATGGTGGTGATTATGTCATTTATCATGACGATAAAAATGGCGTATGATCAAGGTTGGTTTCATTTTTAACAATTGATTATGACAGATTCTCAAAAAAAATTACGTATTACAGCACGAACGGGCTATGAACCACATTTTTCATGGTCATATTTGCACCCTAAAAATTGGGGGATTTGGCTTGGTATTTTTGTGCTTTTGTTATTGGCTTTTATGCCATTTCGTTTACGCGATAAAATGGCCGAGAAACTGGCTCGTGCACTCACGAAAAAAATCGGTAAACCACGTATTCGTGCAGAAATTAATTTGAAACTCTGTTTCCCAGATTGGACAGATGAGAAACGTAACAAAGTAATTGAAGACATGTTTGTGACGGTTGCACAAGTGATGCTCGGTATTGGTGAAATTGCCATTCGTTCTAAAAAACATTTACAAAAACGTAGCGAATTTATTGGCCTTGAGCATATCAAACAAGCCAAAGCTGAAGGGCATAACATCATTTTGATGGTACCGCATGGTTGGGCAATTGATGCCTCTGGTATTATTTTGCATACACATGGCATGCCGATGACATCAATGTATAACCCTCACAGAAATCCATTAGTAGATTGGTTATGGACTTTAGCTCGTCAGCGTTTTGGCGGAAAAATGCATGCTCGCCAAAATGGGATTAAGCCGTTTTTAGCGCACATCAAGCAAGGTCAAATGGGATACTATCTTCCAGATGAGGATTTTGGTGCCGAGCAAAGTGTCTTTGTGGATTTCTTTGCCACTTATAAAGCCACCCTTCCTGGGTTAAACAAAATGGCGAAATTGGCAAAAGCGGTGGTTATTCCAATGTTTCCACGCTATAACGCTAAGAATGGCAAGTATGAAATGGAAATTCGCCCACCGATGCAATTAAGCGACGATCCTGAGCAATCAGCCCGTGCGATGAACGAAGAAATTGAGTATTTCGTTACGCCGACACCTGAACAATATGTCTGGATTTTACAGCTTCTTCGTACTCGAAAAGACGGGGAAGATATTTACCCAGATTAATTCATTTTATTTACAAAAGTGCGGTCAAAATTCACCGCACTTTTGTATTTTTCTATGCTAGAATGCGAGCCTAAAAACAGGATTTTTTCTTACTCTTTTTTGAGCAATTATTTATGAACAAACAACTTGAATTAATCAAATCTTCTATCAAATCTATCCCAAACCATCCAAAAGAAGGCATCATTTTCCGTGATATCACGAGCTTGCTTGAAGTGCCTGCAGCTTTCAAAGCCACAATCGATTTGATCGTTGAAAAGTATAAAGATCAAGGTCTCACAAAAGTAATTGGTACCGAGTCTCGTGGATTTATTTTTGGTGCGCCAGTTGCATTAGCATTAGGCTTGCCATTTATCCCCGTTCGTAAACCGGGCAAATTACCTCGTGAAGTGATTGCACAGTCTTATCAATTAGAATATGGTCAAGACACCCTTGAATTGCACACTGATGCCATTTCGCAAGGTGATAATGTGTTAATCATTGATGACTTGTTAGCAACGGGGGGAACAGTTGAAGCTACCGTGAAATTAGTTCAACGTTTAGGTGGTGAAGTGAAACATGCTGCCTTTGTGATTAATTTGCCAGAATTAGGGGGCGAAAAACGCTTACGTGATTTAGGCATTGATTGCTACACCTTAGTGAATTTTGAAGGCCATTAATTTTTAAAGGGATGCGATGAGCTACCAAGTTTTAGCCAGAAAATGGCGACCAAAAAACTTTTCTGAAGTAGTGGGGCAAAGCCATGTGCTCACTGCTTTGGAAAACGGTTTAAAAGAAAACCGTTTGCATCATGCTTATTTATTTTCCGGCACTCGTGGCGTGGGTAAAACCTCCATTGCTCGTTTATTTGCGAAAGGCTTGAACTGTGTAAATGGTATTACTACCGATCCTTGCGGTGAATGTGAAAACTGTAAAGCGATCGAAGCTGGCAACTTTATTGATTTAATTGAAATCGATGCGGCTTCTCGTACCAAAGTAGAAGATACGCGTGAGCTATTAGACAACGTGCAATATAAGCCGGTAGTGGGGCGTTAT
>CBCSVJ010000251.1:0-2426 GCA_965143545.1 uncultured Haemophilus sp.
GGAAAGTGTCGTAATTATCCTGAACGTTTTAAAATCGAAAGTGATTGCACCAAATTAACCAAAAAGAACTTGCCTGATTTTGGTTGGTTGCCGAATACCTGTGCGTATCGTTTATTGTATGAGGGGAAACCTTTGCCCGAATGGCATCCTTTAATCAGCGGCGATCCTAATTCAGTGAAAAATGCAGGTATTTTAATTCCAGATGGTGTGCATGAAGAAGATGTCATTGATTGGTTTGAATTTGTCATTGAAACTGAATAATTTAAATTTCGCTGTTTTTTTATTCTCTTTAAATTTTGTTTTTTGATTTAGGTCACAATTTGCAAGATTGGCAATTGTATTTCAATTGTGCTTACTTATAATACTTATTAAGTATTATATAGATGTATCATTCATTGTATGCAAATGTCCTTATCACTTAAACAATCTGCTGAAAAACTTGGCATTTCGTTTTCCCATTATGATATTGATGGGCATTTGATTGATGCATCGCCAACCAGTATTGATTATTTTATCGAGCAGTTGCAATTTCCGCCGAATATTGGACAAAATCAGCCGTTCCAAAATGTCATATGTGCCTTTGAAAATGAACCCATTCATGATGATTTAATCGCGTTTTATTCTTCTCCTGACGCTTCTTTGCGTTATCAATTGCTCGACGAGCAAAACCAAATTCAGTTTGAAAAAATAATTCCATATTCAACCGCACTTTCATTCATTGCCTGTTTTGCCTTTTATCTATTATCGTTTAATGCTTTTTGCCGCTCAACAAACGAGAAAATACTATCGGTTGTAAATAATCAAGCTTGCAAAGCATAAAGGAGTATGTCATGACGAAATTAGTCGCTCAATCAGTAATTAATTCATTTTTTGATGGCAAACATGCCGATCCTTTTGCTGTATTAGGAATGCATGAAACTCACAATGGTATTGAGATTCGTGCTTTATTACCCGATGCAGATAAAGTCGAAGTGATTGACAAAGAAAGTCAATCCATCGTTGTTGAACTAGAAAAACTGGATGACCGCGGATTTTTTGGTGCTATTGTGCCAGAGATTCACCATTTCTTTACCTACCAATTAAAAGTGTATTGGGGCGTAGAAGCCCAAATTATTGAAGATCCGTACCGTTTCCATCCGATGATTAATGACTTGGATCAATGGCTATTGGCGGAAGGTTCGTTATTGCGTCCTTATGAAGTATTAGGTGCACATTTTACTGAATGTGACAGTGTACCGGGCGTAAATTTCCGTGTATGGGCGCCAAATGCTAAACGTGTTTCGTTGGTTGGTGATTTCAACTATTGGGATGGTCGCCGTCATCCAATGCGTTTCCATCCGGCAAGTGGTGTGTGGGAGTTATTCTTACCAAAAGCTAGCCTTGGGCAACGCTATAAATTTGAATTGATTGATTGCAACGGCAACCTTCGTTTAAAAGCTGACCCTTATGCTTTCAGATCGGAATTGCGCCCAGATACTGCATCAGAAATCAGTATGTTGCCGGATGTAGTCGAAATGACGGAGCAACGTCGTAAAGCGAACCAACGTAATCAACCTATTTCGATTTATGAAGTACATTTGGGATCATGGCGCCGTAATTTAGAAAATAATTTCTGGCTAGATTACGACCAAATTGCCGATGAGCTTATTCCTTATGTAAAACATATGGGCTTTACCCATATTGAGTTTTTACCGCTCTCCGAATTTCCATTTGATGGCTCTTGGGGCTACCAACCGATAGGGCTGTATTCACCAACTAGCCGTTTTGGTACACCAGAAGGCTTTAAACGCTTAGTCGAAAAAGCGCACAAAGCAGGTATTAATGTGATTTTAGACTGGGTACCGGGGCATTTCCCTAGTGATACACACGGTTTAGTGGCATTTGATGGTACAGCCTTATATGAACATGCTGACCCACGTGAAGGCTATCATCAAGACTGGAATACCTTAATTTATAACTATGGTCGTAATGAAGTGAGAAACTTCTTATCCAGTAATGCATTGTATTGGCTTGAACGATTTGGTGTAGATGGCATCCGTGTAGATGCGGTCGCATCAATGATTTACCGCGATTACAGCCGTGCTGAAGGCGAATGGATTCCGAATCAATATGGCGGTCGTGAAAATTTAGAAGCCATTGAATTCTTAAAACATACCAACTGGAAAATCCATTCTGAGGTATCTGGTGCAATTTCGATTGCGGAAGAATCCACTTCTTTTGGTGGCGTAACCCATCCGACAGAAAACGGTGGTCTTGGATTTAATTTCAAATGGAACATGGGCTGGATGAATGACACCCTAAGTTATATGAAACTCGATCCAGTTTATCGTCGTTATCATCACGACAAAATGACCTTCGGGATGATTTATCAATACAGCGAAAACTTTGTGTTACCACTTTCTCACGATGAGGTGGTACACGGTAAA
>CBCSVJ010000252.1:0-2421 GCA_965143545.1 uncultured Haemophilus sp.
AACGAGCAAGATATTGCCCTTATTGGTGGAGGAATTGCTTCTCTTTGTACGGCTATCTCCTTGCTTAAACGCGGCGCCAAAATTACGATTTATTGCGAAGATGAGCAAACTGCCCTCAATGCATCCGGCAACAAACAAGGCGCTTTTTATCCGCAACTGAGCGATGATAACGATCGCAATATTCGTTTTTATATTCATGCTTTTGCCTATGGTCATCAATTTCTACAATGGGCAATTCAGCAAAAAATCGAATTTGAACACGAATTCTGCGGTGTCGCGCTTTGTGCTTACAATGAGAAAGCTGAAAGTAAATTAAATAAAATCGCTGCGCTAAATTTGCCTTCTGATTTATATCAGTCATTAAGTCAAAGTGAATTAAGCGAAAAAGTGGGTTTACCGTTACCTTTTGGAGGCGGTTTTATTCCTCAAGGCGCTTGGCTTGCACCACGTCAGTTAGTTCAACATGCTTTTGCCTTTTTGGAGAAACAAGGCGTCCAGATTAAAACATCACAAAAAGTAACCGCACTTTCTCAAACAGAAAATGGTTGGCAAATCACCACAGCTGAAAATAAAACGTTCAACCATGAAGTAGTTGTTTTGGCAAACGGGCATAAACTTACTGATTTTGAACAAACACAAAAACTGCCACTCTATCCTGTTCGCGGCCAAGTGAGCCAAATTCCAACATCCGCAAATTTGCTTAAACTCAAAACCGTGTTGTGCTATGACGGCTACCTTACGCCAGTCGATCAAGCGAAAACCAGTCATTGTATTGGCGCAAGTCATGTTCGTGATAATGCGACTCGTGAATTTAGCCTAACCGAACAACAAGAAAACCAACAAAAAATTCAGCAAAATATCCCTGAAGATTGGACAAAAGAAGTGGATACATCGGGCAATCTTGCTCGAATCGGTGTGCGTTGTTCAGTACGAGATCTTACGCCAATGATGGGCGCTGTTCCTCATTTTTCAGCGCAGCAAGTACAATATCAGAATTTGTTTAATTTACGACGCCGTAAACAGCCAATAGAGCAAGCTGAAAACTACTCTAATCTCTATTTAATCGGTGCATTAGGCTCTCGAGGATTAACCTCTGCACCATTTTTAGGGGAAACACTGGCTTCCTTAATTTATGGCGAACCCTTACCGATGAGTGAAGAGCTGATTCATAACTTAATGCCAAACCGCAGTTGGGTTAGACGCTGGTTGAAAGGTGCGGAGGTCAAATAAAAAAGTGCGGTTAAAATTAACCGCACTTTTTCTTAATACAAGCTCAAACGTTGTAATCGCTGTCTGGCGATTTCTTTGATTTCATCCTTTTTCGCCGTATTCATAATTTCCAAATAAAGTAATTTGGCCAAGCCAATATTGACTTGTGTTCCAATCCCTTCTTCATACAAACGAGCTAAACGGAATCGCCCCTCATTACTACCCGCATTCGCGGCTTTTTGAAACCATTCAAAGGCTTTGGTAAATTCTTTCTGATTGGTATAAATTTCCCCTAATGTAAGCATAGCATCGGGATCTTTTGTTGCACTGGCTTCAAATAATTTAATCGCTTGAGCGGTATTTTGTTTCACATAGTTGTTGCCGTTGAAATACATGACTGCCAAATTATTGATAGCCTTAATGCTGCCTCGTTCAGCAGCTTCGCTAAACCACCAATAAGCCAACTCTTTATTTTCATCCACTCCACGGCCTAAATTATAAAGCATCCCTAAATTGCTTTGTGCTTGTAAATTACCTTCCAAAGCTAAAGGATACATAATTTCAAAAACCGCTTTCCAATCTTGTTTCTCTGCCAGTTTTTGTGCCAGATCCATTTTTTGCTGATCCGTCATTTGCGCTTTATCGACCAAATCAATAGTTTTCATCGCAAATGCTGAACTACTTAAGGTAAACGTGGCGAGGAGTAAAAATTTGGCTAATGTCTTCATCTTATAATGTCGCTATCAATAAAATAATCAAAAAAATGGCGGATGTTCCGAATTCTATTAGACCGACTTGTTTCACTGAAAGTTTCTTGGTGGGTAAATAAATGGCACGAATTAACGCCAGCACAAAAGCAAGTGACAAGACATAGTGTTGGGTAAACAAGCAACCGAGTACGCAAAGCACGTGGAAAATAATGGAGGCTTTGAGATAAAGCGGATTTTTGCGTTCACGCATCATTGATTTGACGTAAAGCGTCGTGCCAATAAAAAATAAGCTTGGATACAATGCTACCCACCAGATTTTTTCATCAAAAGTGCGGTCAGAAAAATAATAGGATCCCATACCTGCAAGGGCAAAAATCGCAATACCCGCTAAATCATTGAGAAGGTTACGTTCATCTTTTTTCTTGGTGTAATAGATACTCACCAACACAAAAGGAAACATGGCTGCAATAAAGAAAAGAATTTGCCAGTTATAAAAAATGGC
>CBCSVJ010000253.1:0-2416 GCA_965143545.1 uncultured Haemophilus sp.
TTTATCTTTTCCATATTACTTGATAAATCAATATAAGACTGAGGAAACTTAAAGTTTTCAGGTAATTGTTCTTTAGGATATAAATTAAATTTAGTTTGCATAATTGCTCCGCAATTACAATTCATCAGTAAAAATAAGTAATCTTTTATCTAAGTTTTCAAGTCTATGCAAGAAAAATCATAAAAAAATAACCGCACTTCAAAAGTGCGGTCATAAATTAAGATATTTTATTCACTCGTTTTATAACAACGATGGCGCAACACCGAGTAATTTTCTTGTGTAATCCACTGTTGGGTGGTTGAAAATATCTTCAGTGCTACCGGTCTCCAAAATTTGACCGCCGTACATCACAACAATACGGTCAGATACTTGGCGTACGGTTTGGATATCGTGAGAGATAAACACCATGGCAAGATTGAGTTCTTTTTTCAAGTCTGCCAATAGGTTTAATACCTGAGCGCGAACGGATACGTCTAATGCAGAAGTTGGCTCATCCGCAACAATCAGTTTTGGATTCAGCGCTAAAGCACGTGCAATGGCCACACGTTGTTTTTGCCCGCCCGATAAACGGGTTGGTTCAACTTGTGCCGCAGAACGTGGTAAACCGACGCGAGAAAGCAAGTCATACACACGTTTTTCCCGTTCATGAGGTTGTAACACATTGTGAATATCCATTGGGTCACGCAAAATATCCAACACTTTCATACGAGGATTCAATGCTGTTGCCGGGTCTTGGAAAATGACCGACACTTGGCGACCGAATTGTTTTCTCGCTTCTGAGCTGCCATATTGCATTTGTAAACCGTTGAATTTCACTAAACCTGATGTTGGTTTAAGAAGGCCAATAATCACATTGGCTAAGGTAGATTTCCCGCAGCCAGATTCCCCAACTAAACCTATTGTTTCCCCCGCTTTGATGCCAAGACTCACATTGTTCACCGCAGTGAATTTTTTACGTCCAAACAATGAACCGTCGCGAGAAGGAAATTGCACCACGATATTTTCTAAATCGATGATGTTTTGTTCTTTAATGACTTTAATACTACTGCTCATATTATGCTCCTTTCGCTTCCGTTACAGGCTTAGCTAGATGAGAAGCCCACAAGTGAGACGGCTCGCCTTCCACAGCGGTTAATACCAATTTTTGATTCGGATTTGCATCTGGTCGTAATGAACGACTTGCGAAACGGTCACCTGTAGCAAAATCGTAAGGTGATGGTACGCTGCCCGGAATTTGATATAAGCGTTTCGCACGCACTTCGGTTGAAAGTACAGAACCCAATAAGCCACGTGTATATTCATGAGTTGGATTGGCAAGTAATAAGGATGTTGGTGCCATTTCAACTACTTGTCCTGCATACATTACCGTAATGTGGTGAGCTAATTGAGCAACTAATGCTAAATCGTGGCTAACAAACACCATCGCGAAACCCAGTTTTTCACGTAATTCATTCAGTAATTTCACTACTTCTGCTTGAACGGTTACGTCTAATGCGGTTGTTGGCTCATCCGCAATCAATAATTTCGGCTCACGAGTTAATGCCATTGCAATTACCACACGTTGACGTTGACCACCAGAGAGCTCATGCGGATAACGGTTCAACACTTTTTCAGGATCAAGGTGTACCCATTCCAACAATTTTTCTGCGGTATGGTGGCTGCCACGTTTAATGAGCTGTGCCATTTGATCTTTAATACGCATTGATGGGTTTAACGCACTTAAAGAGTCTTGGTAAATCATCGCAATTTCAGAACCACGCAATTCACTTAAATTGTTAGAATTGAGCAAGCTGTGTTGTTTACCACTGCGGTCGGTGAAAAGCACTTCTCCAGTGATTTTTGCTGTTTTTGGTAACAAGCCCATGATAGAGAATGCTGTAATGGATTTACCACAACCAGACTCACCCACTAACCCCATGGTTTCGCCTTCGTTTACAGTGAAGCTAATGTTATCAACTAATGGAATTTCACCATAACGATTCGGGAAACGAATAGATAAGTTTTTCACTTGTAAAATCGGTTTTGCATTTGGATCTAATTGCATACGATTCGTACGTGTGATTTCTTTTTCATGTAATTTGAGTAAGTAACGTTTTAATGCAAGACCTTCAGAAAGCGCTTCTTGTACGTCAGTAGAAAGACGTTCATCTGATTTGCCTTCTGGTTTTTTACCGCCTTTTAAGCGCGGGTTAACCAATGCATCAGTAAGACCTTCCGCTAAGATATTTAAGGCTAATACGGTTAAAAGAATCATCACACCAGCAAAGGTTGTCGCCCACCATGCACCGTTTAATACGATGTTACGACCTTCAGAAAGGATATTACCCCATGAAGGATGTGGTGGTTGTACACCAGCGCCTAAGAAAGAAAGCGAGGCTTCGAATACAATAGCATCAGCCACCATTACGGTTGCAAA
>CBCSVJ010000254.1:0-2411 GCA_965143545.1 uncultured Haemophilus sp.
TGATAAAAAAACAAGCGTGATTTTAACCGCACTTTATTTTTGTAAGTGCGGAAATCAACTTAATAAAAGGAGTATTACTATGAGAAAATTAGTATTAGGTAGTCTTGTCGCTGTATTGCTATCGGGATGTGCAACGGCACATCAGCAAACTGAACAAGAAAAAGCGTTAGTGGGCGATTGGATTTGCCATGTTAAGCCTGCAGCAAAAGCCCCTTTACCAGTCGAACATTTTGATTATGTCACTTATCGAGCGGATCAAACTGTGCTGATGCGTGGTATCTCTCAGATTGATACAAAAGAAGGTTGGATGCGTTATTTATTGCAAGCCAAAGCCAAATGGCAGGCAGGTGATGGTAAATTGAGTTATGACTTTACTGATCGTCTATTTAAAACCGCCCATTCACCACAAGTTGCGAAAATCATAGAGCAAGTTCCAGAGTTTAAAGACTATGAGAAGGAATTTGTTTCACCTTGTGATCGTTGTGGTGATCATTTGGATATGAAGATTAAAATGAAAAGTCCAACAAGGATGACAAATTTTAATACTTACACGAAAGAAACCAGCCAATGCCGTAAACTCGGTGCAGGTGAGAAAACAAAAGAAGTTAAATTAATTGAAAAATTAGTGAAAGAAAAAGGCTCGATTTAGATAAATGAATGTTTTTCATTGTAATAATGAAAAATATGGTCGAAATTTTTGGTTAAGTTTTTACTTGGAAACAGGTAAACTATACATAAATAATGCAAACAACGAGGAAAACACAATGTTTAAAAAAAGTATGAACATCGCTGATTACGATCCGGTTCTATGGCAAGCCATTCAGGACGAAAATCGTCGTCAAGAAGAGCATATCGAGCTTATTGCGTCTGAAAACTATGCGAGTCCACGCGTAATGGAAGCGCAAGGTTCGCAGTTTACTAACAAGTATGCTGAAGGCTATCCAGGTAAACGTTACTACGGCGGTTGTGAGTACGCAGACATTGTCGAGCAGTTAGCGATTGATCGTGCTAAAGAGTTGTTTGGTGCGGATTATGTAAACGTACAACCACATTCTGGTTCACAAGCCAATGCGGCGGTATATGGCGCATTAATCAATGCGGGCGATACCATTTTAGGGATGGATTTAGCACACGGTGGTCACTTAACCCACGGGGCGAAAGTGAGCTTCTCTGGTAAAATCTATAATTCTGTACTTTATGGTATCACTGCTGATGGTTTAATTGACTATGAAGATGTGCGTCAAAAAGCATTAGAGCACAAACCAAAAATGATTGTGGCGGGTTTCTCTGCTTATTCTCAAGTCGTAGATTGGAAAAAAATGCGTGAAATCGCCGATGAAGTGGGCGCATATTTATTTGTGGATATGGCGCACGTTGCAGGTTTGATCGCAGCAGGTTTATATCCAAACCCATTACCATACGCACATGTTGTCACAACAACTACCCATAAAACCTTAGGTGGTCCACGTGGTGGTTTAATCCTTTCTTCTTGCGGTGATGAAGAGCTTTATAAACGCTTACAATCTTCTGTTTTCCCTGCAAACCAAGGTGGTCCATTAGTTCACATTATTGCGGCGAAAGCAGTATGTTTCAAAGAAGCGTTAGAACCAGCTTATAAAGAATACCAAGCCAACGTAATTAAAAATGCGAAAGCAATGGTAGAAGTGTTTAAACAACGCGGTTATGACGTGGTTTCAAATGGTACAGAAAACCATTTATTCTTAGTGAGCTTCATCAAACAAGGCTTAACCGGTAAAGCAGCAGATGCTGCGCTAGGCAAAGCGAATATTACGGTGAATAAAAACTCAGTACCAAATGATCCACAAAAACCATTTGTGACTTCTGGTATTCGTGTCGGTACACCAGCGGTGACTCGTCGTGGTTTTAACGAACAAGACTGTCGTGAGTTAGCCAGCTGGATGTGTGATGTATTAGATGCATTAGGCAAAGAAAACGAAGAACAAGTGATTGCAGCAACCAAAGAAAAAGTATTGGCAATCTGCAAACGTCTTCCAGTTTACGCATAATGCTGATTCAGCTTTTATTTGTGATGTTAGCGGCGGTGAATATCGCCGCTTATTTTTTAATGTGGAAAGACAAAGTCCGCGCGGTTCGTCATGGCTGGCGAATTTCTGAAAATACTTTCTTTCTATTAAGCCTGCTTGGTGGTTTTATTGGTGTTTATTGCGGGATGAAACGCTTTCGTCATAAAACCAAACACTTCAGTTTTAAATTTGTTGTTATTCTCAGTGCTTTTATTTGGTTGATCTTAATGCCTTATTGGTATTTCTTTCTTGAATAATGTTGAGTGCAGAATGACTTTCAGTAAGAAAAAAGCCTAGAGATATATCTCTAGGCTTTTTAGTATGTGATTAGACTATTTAAAAATAAGGCGTCGATTTCGACTTTTC
>CBCSVJ010000255.1:0-2408 GCA_965143545.1 uncultured Haemophilus sp.
TAGCCATTATTATGTTGATTTGCTTGGTCTTATTGCTTATTTTTTGGAAGGATCTATTACTGATTTTCTTTGATGAAACGCAAGCGATTACAGTAGGTCTTTCGCCACTGTTTTACAAAGTTCTCTTTTTTACACTCTTAAGTGCTTGTGTCGTTGCCGCATTGCAAACTGTCGGAGCAATTTTAGTAATAGCCATGGTAATCACACCAGGTGCAACAGCCTATCTACTTACTGATAAGTTCAAAACCCTCATCAAAATTGCTGTAGCATTAGGCGCAATCACTGGTTTCGTCGGTGTTTATTTAAGCTATTATCTCGATGGCGCAACAGGTGGTGTCATCGTAACATTACAAACCTTGTTATTTTTATTGGCTTTTCTATTCTCGCCTAAATACGGATTAATCAGTCAAAAACGACGTAAGGCGGTGGCCCATGAGTGAAATATTCGCTATTTTCGTTGAGCCATTTCAATTTGCCTTTATGCAAAATGCGTTACTCACCGCATTAGTGGTTGCCGTGATCTGTGCACTACTCTCTTGCTATTTGGTGTTGAAAGGATGGTCATTGATGGGGGATGCCATTTCTCATGCTGTCCTACCTGGCATTGTCTTAGCTTTTTTAGCGGGTATTCCATTAGTGGTAGGTGCATTTGTCTCTGGTATTGCCTGTGCCTTAGGGGTGGGTTCTTTAAAAGAAAACAGACGTATCAAAGAAGATACCGCGATGGGGATTGTATTTTCGGGGATGTTTGCCATTGGTTTGGTGTTGTTCACTAAAATCCAAACATCACAACATCTTACGCATATCTTATTCGGAAACGTATTGGGTGTAAGCCGAGAAGAGCTCATTCAAACGGCTATTATCGCCTTGATTATTTTTATTTTGCTTGGCTTAAAGCGTCGTGATTTTCTGCTTTATTGCTTTGATCCTAGCCATGCTCGCGTTGCGGGTCTCTCGCCTAAATTATTGCATTATGGCTTACTCACATTACTCGCGCTCACTATTGTAAGTACGATGCAAGTCGTTGGGGTTATTTTGGTTGTAGCGATGCTAATTGCGCCTGGCATCACCGCGCTAACACTGACCAATCGCTTCGATAAAATGCTCGTTATCGCAATCATCAGCGCTGTAACTGCAAGTCTATTAGGCGTGCTACTTAGCTATCATTTTGATGCATCCACTGGTGCATGCATTATTTTGTTACAGGCAGCATTCTTCTTAATAGCATTAATTTATAGCAAAATAAAAGTGCGGTTAAATTTCTAAATAAAAAAGCTAACATTTCTGTTAGCTTTCTATTAAGAGTTTATTTGCAAGTTGATAAACCTGTTTAATCCCTTTGGTTTCTAGACTCCAAGTGCTAAGCTCAACTCTGATTAATTCTGGATATTTCTTACTTATATCTCGTAAAGCATTACCAACCGATTTTCTAACATATTCACTAGGATCATCTCTTAACGCAGCTAATCTTCTAATAGCTTCATTTGGATTTGCCTTGAAATATGGTCTCCCAGTCCATATTCTCAAGCCCTCAGTAACTGCTCTTCTTGTATTATGATTACTATTCTTTAACCAATCATCTATAACAGGAAGAGCTTTTTCGTATCCAATTATTTTACAAAACTCATCAAATGATTTTGCCAATACTTCTTGAACTCGCCAGTTGCTGTCTTTAGATACTTCATCTCTTAAAAACATTAAGATGTTTTTATCCTCGGATAAGTATCCAAAAAGAAATACACTATACATTCTTACTTGATACACTTCAGACTGATATGACAAAAATGCCAATTTTTTGATGAATTCACTATCATTAGATTTATAATCAGTAAACGCTCTTTTTTCTTCCTCTTTGAAACCATTTTCTATTGAAGAAAATTCTCTTTCTAGGCTTTCAACATATTCATTCAAATGAAGTCACCTCGCTCATAAAAAATCAAATTTTAACAGATAAAAGTGTTAGAGTTTCATAATGTGCTGTATGCGGGAACATATCAAATAATTGAATTTGAGTAAGTTTATAATTGGTTAGATGCTGCAAATCTTTTCCCATGGAAACAGCATTGCAGCTGGAATAAAGAATAAAGTGCGGCTGCATCTCATTAAGAAATTTAGCAAGTTCCTTTCCAATGCCTCGACGAGGTGGGTTGACGATCACCAAATCGGGTTTGTTTTCATCTTGTGCTAAAGCAAAATTAGCCGCATCCAATGATTGGAATTTAACGTTGTTTAACCCTAACACCTGAGCGGATTGCGTCGCCGCTTGAATAGCAGATGGGGAAATTTCAATCCCAGTCAATTCCACTTCTTGTTGATGTTTATCCTGTAAAGCTTTGGCACAATGCAGTCCAAACCCTCCAACGCCACAAAAGAGATCCCAGAGTTTAGTAATTGATAAATCTTGCACC
>CBCSVJ010000256.1:0-2385 GCA_965143545.1 uncultured Haemophilus sp.
ATTAATGGTATCCAATACTGCATAACACACACCTGGACGTAATTTACCGTGTAAACCTTTATCACGAGAACCGCCTGTCGAACCGGCTTCTGTGGTATTACGGAAATGCAATAAGGTTAAGTCTGGAATTAACGCTGTGACAAAACCCGCCATGGTTGTGGATTTACCGGCACCATTACCACCGGAAAGTGTGGTCACCAATTCATCCAAATCAAAGGTACGGGCAAAGAAACCATTCCAGTTAATTAAGGTTAGTGAACGGAATTTACCACGTTCTACCCCATTATGTTGGTTTAATACAGGAGCAATAAATTCTTCTTCAACCTGTTCAGTTGATTGCTCAGGTTCGTCTTGATAGATTTCGTTTTCAAGTTCTAATACATCAGACATTATTCTTGTTCTCCTGCATCACCAAATTCTTCATCAATTTCAACCGCACTTTCTTCATCATCGAGGTCATCAGCATTGCTTGTCGCTTTTGCTTGTTTTTCCAATTCAAGAGATTGCGGTGTGGCTGCTTCCCCATCACGAATTAAACGAGCTTGTGCTTCTAACGGGTCATCACCAGAACGGACTTCAGCCCCAAAACGGAAAACTGATTCTGAAATAGTAAATTTACCGCTATGTTGTTCACCCACGGTATGAATCATACCTAAACGGCGTAAACGACCGATCGCCGCGCGTACTTTTTCAGATAATTTTTGCTTATCTAAATCCGAACCACTAGAGCGTTGATTGACGGCTTTCAATAATTTGCCCTCGTCTGCTAAATTCAGTAATTCATCATAGACTTCTTGCGTACTGAAGATACCTTGCTGCGCCAAACGTTCTGGACTTAGATACAAATAACAAAGCACTTTCCCAACCAACATTTCTAATTCGGAAAGCACTGAACGGGCAATTAAAGTCGTGGCTTTCGGACGTAAATAGAAAAAGCCTTCTGGTGCACGAATTAATTCCACGTTATAACGGCGGTAAAAACCATCTAACTCATTTTGGAAATCCATCAAAAAAGCATGATTATCTAATTGATCTGTGCTGATATGGCGACCTGAACGCAACAAGCTGTCCACTGCCGGGAAAATAGGATTTGCAATGGCATTTGCCAATTTTGGGGAAATTACATCTTGAATATCTGTCATGGTTAATTTCTCATTTTATGAATTCGTTTTTGAGTAAGCCGCAGAATTAATATTTATCAATCACATGCGCTTGCACTTCTGCGCCGTAATCGTTAATTTCCTGCCATTGCGGATAAAGACCGGCTAAATCATCATTTGCCATACCTAAACGCACTGCTTGATCCACAATAATACGTGCCACATCAAAATGACGTGAAAGCGGATAAGCTTCTAATTGTTCTTTTAAGACTAAACTTAAATCAATTGGACGATTATTTTCACGGTATTGAATGAGTAAGTTTTGCATATGCTCTACGATTTGATCATGTAAATCAGCCAAAGACTCATATTGCAACTCTTCAGGTAATTCACCCAATGCATCATCTTCACGTAATACCATTTCTTCATCACGTAGATCTACTAAACGTTCTGCTTGAGCAGTCCACAAGAACCAAGGATGATCGAAATAACTGTGGATAGAGTTACGTAAACGTTGTGAGAATACGCGGTTTTTATCCATATCAATGGCGGTACGGATAAATTTATGCACGTGACGGTCATAGCCAATCCATAAATCGATGGCTTGTTGCCCCCAGCTAATAATGCGGTCTAGCTTGGATTGCAAATCAGTAATTAATTGTTCAATAAAGTAGAGCTCATCATGGCCTATCACACAATCTTGAATACGTAATAATTGTGCCTGTAACTTATCACCTGCTGCATTTAAGGTGTCTTGTAACTCACGTAAATTGCCTGAAGTTTCATCTAATAAACGTTCACAACTAGAAATTGCTGCCTGCCAATCTTTGGTAAGTAAATTCGCAATTTCTTCTTTAATGCTTTGCTGATTTTCATCCATCACACGTTGTGATAAATCAATACTATCGAAAATCTCTGCTACTGAATATTTTAACGGAGCGAAAACATTACGGCGCCAAAAGTGCTCATTCTCCCCTTTTGCAGTCCCTTCTTCTGCAGCATCGGATGCACGCTGAATTTCATCAGCCACAATAGACAGCTGTACAGAAAGACGCAACGCAGAAAATTCACGCTGACGAATATAATAATCTGATACGCCAACACCTAATGGGGTGAGACGATAAATGGAAAGGCCTTCAGTAAATTCACTGCTGAAACGGTTAAGAAAACGCTGTTTCACCAATTCATTGATAGCATTATTGGCACGGGTGGCAATCGCATCCGTTGATTGGTCAAAAGCATTGGCTGTATGGCGGAAAATATCCACTAAATCAGCTTCTAGCAT
>CBCSVJ010000257.1:0-2383 GCA_965143545.1 uncultured Haemophilus sp.
AGACGTCGTGACTCGTACATTCACAGAATCGTTCTAAAACACGATAAAATTTAACCGCACTTTAGCGGGAACATAAAAATTATGAGCCTGATTTAAGTCAGGCTCATTTTTTATAGATGATATTTTTGGTAAAATTTAGCTATATTCATTTTGGGGAAATTTCAGTATGTCTGTTCTAGGAAGAATTCACTCCTTTGAATCCTGTGGAACCGTGGATGGTCCTGGCATTCGTTTTATTTTATTTATGCAAGGCTGTTTAATGCGTTGCAAATATTGCCACAACCGTGATACTTGGGATCTTGATGGTGGTCGTGAAATCAGTGTGGAAGAACTTATGAAAGAAGTGGTGAGTTATCGTCACTTTATGAATGCAACCGGTGGTGGTGTAACAGCATCAGGTGGTGAAGCGATTCTTCAAGCTGAGTTTGTTCGTGATTGGTTTCGAGCTTGTAAAGCAGAAGGGATTAATACTTGTTTAGATACTAATGGGTTTGTACGTCATTATGACCATATTATTGATGAACTACTCGATGTAACCGATCTCATTTTGCTTGATTTAAAAGAACTGAACGACAAAGTACACCAGAATTTGATCGGCGTACCGAATAAACGAACGCTGGAATTTGCGAAATATTTGCAAAAACGTAATCAGCGTACCTGGATTCGTTATGTAGTAGTTCCAGGCTATACAGATAACGATCATGATGTTCATCTGCTCGGACAGTTTATTGAAGGTATGACCAATATTGAAAAAGTTGAACTTCTCCCTTATCATCGCTTAGGCGCTCATAAATGGAAAACCCTTGGCTTTGAATATGAGCTCGCAGATGTTTTACCACCGACGAAAGAATCACTTGAGCATATTAAAACAATCCTTGAAGGATATGGACATACGGTAAAATATTAAGCTAAGGTGTAAAAAGATTAACAGCAGGCTTTAGAAAGCTTTAAGGAGGAAAAATGAAAAAATTAGCATTAACGTTTTTAGGTGTAGCCCTTTTAGCAGGCTGTTCAGCTGTTCAATCGCCAGTTACACAAGAAGAGGTGACATTAACGCCCCCTTCAAAAGATAGAGTAGGGTATGTTCGATTAGTAAAAGATAAAAATTACTACATTGATACCGATTCAATTTGGGTGGACAACCAAGATTTAAACCAAGTGCATTTTGATGCCGTGGTGAATTTGGATAAAGGTTTATATGTGTATCCAAATGAGAAAAGACGTTATGCACGTTCTGTTCGCCAATATAAAATCTTAAACTGTAAGAACTACCATTTAACCCAAGTTCGGACTGATTTTTATGATGATTTCTGGGGCGAAGGTTTGCGTGCCGCACCGAAAAAACAAGAGAAATACACAATTAGCTTAAAACCTAATACAACGCTCTATGCGGCGGCACAAATCATTTGTGTTAACTCAGATAGAAAACCTTCTTTAGATTTAGAAGGCTCAAAAGCGAAATAATCAATCAAAGTGCGGTTAGAAATAACCGCATTTTTTATCTCTATGAAACTAATGAGCAGGCAATAAAAAACGGCCAATATTTATCAAATATTGACCGCTCTTTTTATCTCTCAATGAAAGATTATTTCACACGAGAAACGTATTCGCCTGAACGAGTATCGACTTTAATTACTTCACCGATTTGAACGAAAAGAGGTACTTTCACCACAGCACCAGTACTTAATGTTGCTGGTTTACCGCCTGTACCCGCAGTATCACCTTTAAGACCAGGGTCAGTATCGATGATTTCTAATTCTACGAAGTTTGGTGGAGTAACTGTAATTGGTGCACCGTTCCATAAAGTCACGATACAATCTGCTTGGTCTAATAACCATTTTTCTGCATCACCTACTGCTTTTGCATCAGCAGAGTATTGTTCGAATGTTTCTGGGTGCATGAAGTACCAGAATGCATCATCTTTGTATGAATAAGTCAGGTTAAGATCCATAACATCAGCAGCTTCAACCGAAGTACCAGATTTGAAGTTTACGTCTAATACTTTGCCTGAAATTAATTTACGAATACGAGTACGAGTAAAAGCTTGACCTTTACCTGGTTTAACGAATTCGTTTTCAACGATCACACAAGGCTCACCGTCTTGCATAAATTTTAGACCTGGTTTGAAATCACTGGTAGTATATGTAGCCATATTAAAAATATCCTAAAAAATAGAGATTGTTTGAAAGTGCGTATTTTAACCCGAAATATTGCGATTAGAGAAGAACAAAATTGGTTAGAAACCCTAAAAAATGCGATTTCTGATCCGAAAATCTTGTTAAAAACCTTAAATTTGCCTGTTGAGGATTTTGCCGAGGATATCGCTGCCCGTAAACTTTTTGCTATGCGAGTGCCTTTGCCTTTTGTTGAAAAAATGGAAAAA
>CBCSVJ010000258.1:0-2377 GCA_965143545.1 uncultured Haemophilus sp.
TGTCGAGCTATCTTTCCCTGTTAAATTTAAGAGAAAGTCAGTTTGGCGCAGAAGAGGTACTGGCTTTATTGGATATTCCGGCTATCCGTGAACGTTTTAATATTGCCCTTGCAGATCTTGAACAAATTCGCGAATGGGTGAAAGAGTCGGGCATTCGCTTTGGTTTAGAAAAACTGCAGAATACATTAAATTTTAACGCGTGGCAGGCGGGGCTTGAACGTATGACCTTAGGTTATGCGATGCGTGAAGAGCAAGGCGTTTGGCAAGACAGTCTTGGGCTTGATAGTAGCTATGGATTGAAAGGGCAGTTAGTCGGTGCAGTGAATCAATTTTTTACAGCTCTAAATAAATGGCATCAAGATTTGCAAAAAGCACACAATATTGAAAAATGGCGTGAAAAATTGACCGCACTTTTGACGGATTTCTTTGTGCAAAATGAAGAAACTGCGGATACCTTATTTTATATTCAAGATTGTATCAATGCCTTTGCCGATGATTTGCAGGCCGTCAATTTTGAAGAAACCTTGCAAGCGGATGTCATTGCGGAAGTGATGTCTGCACGTTTAGAAGAAACACCAAACAGCCTTCGTTTCTTAGCGGGAAAAGTGAATTTCTGCACACTTTTACCAATGCGCTCTATTCCTTTCAAAGTGGTGTGTTTGCTTGGGATGAATGAGGCGGATTACCCACGCAGTCATACACCAAATAGTTTTGACTTAATGCAATACCACCATCAAAAAGGCGATCGTGTTCGTCGAGATGATGATCGTTACTTATTCCTTGAAGCCTTACTGGCTGCAAGATCCCATTTTTATGTGAGTTATGTAGGCTCTTCAATTATTGATAATCAACCTAAAGAACCTTCAGTATTGGTGAGTCAGTTAATTGATTATATTAATCATTATTCAGAAAATGGCTTAATGATTGAACAACATCCAATGATGGCGTTTAGTCCAAGTAATTTCCAAAATGAAGGGAAAATTAACCGCTCTTTTGCAAAAAAATGGCTGCCGATTGCGCAATTCCAAGAAAGAAAATGTCATGAATTTGTTGTGCCGATGGGCGAAAATCAAGAGCCAATAACGGAAATTGAACTCGATCGTTTTGTGAGTTTTATTGAAAATCCAGTGAAATTCTTTTTTGAAAAGCAGCTTGGCGTGTATTTCCGAGATGAAGATGATCGCATTGAAGAAAGTGAAAACTTCACGTTAAATGGTTTGGATCATTATCGCATTAGTAATGAGTTATTGCATTTAGAGGAAGCGCAATTTAACGATTATTTTACGAAACAGCGAGTGAAAGGCATCATGCCACGCGGCGAGTTTGCGGAAGTTTGTGCGCAATCCATTCGTGCTGATGTATTGGCTTTTAAAGAGAAAATTAAGGATTATTCTTCACCACATAGTGAGAGTGTTGATTTTGTGGTGGAAACGGCACAAGGCAACATTCGCTTGTTTGGCTATATGGAGCCATTATTTGGCGATGAAAATCAGATAATCGAATGGCGATTTGCAAAATATAAAGATCGTTATCGTATTCGCCCATGGCTTTATTATCTCATTCAACTGGTGACAAAAGAGAACGCACTGCCACCACGCATTATCGCTAAAGATAAGGATTTAACATTAAAAACAATAGAAAAATCAACTGCACTTGAGAAACTGAAAATGTATGTTGAGGCTTATTTACAAAGCCAGCAACAAATTCAGCTCATTCCAACGGGAAATATCGCGAAGTTTATTGAAAAAGATGAAAGTGCGCTCAATTTTGACAATGTTTTAACGAATATTGAATCCCTTGCGAAAGATGATCCTTATGGTTACGGTAAAGCAGATCCTTATTGGGCGAGGGTGTTGGGGCAAACAGAACAATTTAGATCAGAGAAAGGCCTTTTACAGTTGGTGAAACAAACCACATCCTGGTTTGGAGAAATGTTGTCTTGAAGTGGATCTTCAGATCGAAAAGATCCTGGATTTTTGATAAGATAATGGCTTAAGAATAATTTTGAAAAGGATCTAAAATGCGTTGTCCGTTTTGTTCAACTGAAGAAACTAAGGTGATTGACAGCCGTTTGGTTTCTGATGGGTATCAAGTGCGTCGTCGTCGGGAATGCGGGAATTGTCATGAACGCTTTACCACCTTTGAAACGGCCGAATTAGTGGTGCCAAAAATTATTAAAAATGATGGGTCACGCGAGCCATTTAACGAAGATAAATTGCGTAGCGGTATTCAACATGCATTAGAAAAACGCCCTGTAAGTTCGGATGATGTGGAAAAAGCCATCAGCCATATTATTATCCAATTACGTGCGACAGGTGAGCGTGAAGTACCAAGTCATCTCGTGGGTAAATTAGCCATGAATGAGCTGAAAGAATTA
>CBCSVJ010000259.1:0-2366 GCA_965143545.1 uncultured Haemophilus sp.
CCTTCGGTATTATGAGTTGGCTAGCTGGCGGCATTGCACATGCTCGTTGGAATGAATTATTGACGTTATTTCCGTTCTTTATTTTGACCGCACTTTTCTGCCTGCTTTTTGCCAGTCGTTTGAATTTACTCAATTTAAGCGATGAATCTGCGCGTTCGTTAGGCATCAATCTCTTCCGTTTACGGTGGTACGCTAACATCATGGCGTTATTGATTGTAGGTTCAAGCGTGAGTGTTGCCGGCCCTGTTGCGTTTATTGGCTTACTCGTGCCTCATCTGGCTCGTTACTGGATTGGCTATGACTTGCGAAAATCGCTCCCTATGGCGATGTTACTCGGTGCAATTTTAATGCTCGCTGCAGATACCATTGCCCGTGCGGTCAACTTCCCTAGTGAAGTGCCTGCTGGTGCGGTACTTGCCTTAATCGGTGCCCCAGTCTTTGTATTATTTGCCAGAGGAAGACACTAATGCGAGCTTCTCATGTATCTTTTCGCGCTATCGGCTTTTATGTCGGCACGCTTAGTCTGATGGTACTACTCTTTGGATTGAGTATTCGCCTTGGCACTTACACGCTTTCCTTTGAGGAAATTTGGGCGGCCTTTCAGCCTGATGATAAAAACTATTTTACCTTGATGGAATATCGCCTACCCCGTGCAGTATTAGCGATTTTATTAGGCGGAGCCTTAGCAATTTCTGGTGTGTTAGTGCAAAGCGTGGTGCGCAATCCACTTGCCTCTCCCGACATTTTAGGGATTAACAACGCGGCTGGGTTGGTTGCTGTTTCAGTATTGATGTTCTTGCCAAACTTGGCATTTTACTGGATGCCAATTTTTGCCTTTTTAGGCGGCGTGCTCTCTTTTGTCATTTTATGGATCGTGTGCGGTTTTAACTTCCGCCCTATCAAAATGGCAATCATTGGGGTCGCACTTTCCGCATTGTGGGCAGCCATTAGTCATTATCTGATGCTTACCAATCCGGTCGAAATCAATACGGCAATGTTATGGCTCACAGGAAGCCTGTGGGGGCGCAGCTGGTCTTATTTGAATGTGGTATTGCCATGGTTAGTGGTATTGCTGCCCTTACCATTTATTTTCTGTCGCGATCTCGATACCCTTGGTTTAGGTGAAAACAAAGCCTCCACCTTGGGCGTAACCGTAAATAAAGTGCAAATTAGCGTTTTAGTGTTAGCGGTAGCTCTTTCCACTACAGCTGTGGCAATTTGTGGTCCGATTGCCTTTTTAGGCTTGGTTGCTCCGCATCTTGCCCGTCGTTTAGTCGGTGGCAGACATCGTACCCTATTACCGGCAGCCTTGATTATTGGCGCCCTCTTATTACAACTTTCGGATATTTTGGCGCGGGTGATTGACCCACCAACTGAACTTCCCGCAGGTATTCTGACCGCGATTATCGGTGCGCCATATTTCTTCTACTTATTGATGAGAACTAAATAATGAGCATTGAAATCAATAATTTATCTTTAGGTTATCAAGATAAACTCGTGGCTAAAAATCTGTCGCTAAAATTCCCGAGAAATAAAGTGATTGCATTAATCGGCCCAAATGGTTGCGGTAAGTCCACCACATTAAAAGCGGTGGCGCGCTTACTCAAACCGAAGCAAGGCTCAATCACCCATAAAGGTCAGGATATTTGGCAAAAAAGCCCTAAAGAATATGCCCAAGAATTGGCTTTTCTCCCGCAGCAACACCTAGTACCCGAAGGGATTAAAGTGCGGGAATTGATCGCCTACGGGCGTTCGCCTTACTTAAATCTCTGGGGCAAACTTAGCCAAAAAGATGAAGAATTGGTTAATTGGGCGATGGAACAAACACAAACTGCCGAACTCGCCGAACAGTTGGTTTCCGATTTATCCGGTGGCCAGCAACAACGGGTATTTTTAGCCATGACTCTTGCGCAAGATGCCGAATTAGTGCTACTCGATGAGCCTACCACTTATCTGGATTTAAACCGCCAAGCAGAACTCATGGGCATGATGCGACAAATGCAACAAAACGGTAAAACCGTGATTACGGTGTTGCATGATCTCAACCAAGCCTGCCGCTATTGCGATTACTTAATCGTCATGAAAAAAGGTGCCTTAATGGCACAAGGCACACCTGATGAAGTGATGACCGAAGAGTTACTTAAGGATGTGTTTGATTTGGATGTCATCATTCATCGTGATCCTATCAGTAACACACCGATGTTTATTTTGAAATAACGGTCAATCACTTCTCTAAATATCAAATAGGCGTTTTATTTTACTAAAACGCCTATTTTTTCACCTAAAACATCCGCTGTTATACATAACTAATATTTTTCATAGCTCAACTTGAGGTCGGATCACTTTACGAAACTTACACTTTCTTT
>CBCSVJ010000260.1:0-2366 GCA_965143545.1 uncultured Haemophilus sp.
GACTTATTAGGTATCAACACGCACGAAAGTTTTTCTCAGGTGTTAAAAGAAATTCAGTTAGAGTCTTTTGAGTACGATGTTGTGCTTGCAACAGGGGATTTGGTACAAGATAGTAGCGACGAAGGCTATCTGCGATTTGTTGAAATGGTTAAACCGTTAAATAAATGGGTATTTTGGCTTCCGGGTAACCATGATTTCCAACCTAAAATGGCAGAGCATTTAAGCCAATCGCCTATTAATGCGTCAAAACATTTACTTTTAGGTAAACATTGGCAGGTAATTTTGTTAGATAGCCAAGTTTTCGGTGTGCCTCATGGCGAATTGAGCCCTTATCAGTTAGATTGGTTAAAAACAAAATTAGCCGAAAACCCAGCTCGTCATAGCTTAGTCGTTTTACATCACCATCTATTGCCAACGAATTCAGCATGGCTTGATCAGCATAACTTACGGAATGCTCATGAATTCTCAGAGGTTCTTGCTCAATTCAACAATGTAAAAGGGATTTTATACGGTCATATTCATCAAGAAGTCGATGGCTATTGGCAAGGTTATCAAACCATGTCAACACCAGCGACTTGTATTCAATTTAAGCCGGATAGCAATCATTTTGCTTTAGATACCTTACAACCAGGTTGGCGTGAAATTGAGCTATACCCAGATGGGCGAATTGAAACTAGGGTGAAACGAATCAAACAAAAAACATTCCTGCCAAATATGGAGGAAGAAGGATACTAAACAAAGTGCGGTTAAAATTCAGGTGATTTTAACCGCACTTTTTCTATACCGAAATAGGTAAAAGTCCATTTTACACTAGCCAGAATTCCCACAAATCTGTACAATAGCCGACCGATTTTATCTTTTTACTAATCTTTATTTTTAAGCAGTATGACGCAAAAATTACATATTAAAACATGGGGCTGTCAGATGAATGAATACGATTCATCAAAAATGGCCGATCTTCTCTTAAATACACATGGTTTGGAATTAACTGATATTCCAGAAGAAGCAGATGTGTTACTTCTAAATACCTGTTCTATCCGTGAAAAAGCACAAGAAAAAGTGTTCCATCAGTTAGGTCGTTGGAAAGAATTAAAAAAACAAAATCCAAATCTAGTGATTGGTGTGGGCGGTTGTGTAGCATCACAAGAAGGTGAGCATATTCGTCATCGTGCACCTTATGTGGATATCGTATTTGGTCCGCAAACTTTACACCGTTTGCCTGAAATGATTAACCAAATCCGTGGTGGTAAAAGTTCGGTGGTGGATGTGAGTTTCCCTGAAATTGAGAAATTTGACCGCTTACCAGAACCTCGCGCAGAAGGTCCAACTGCGTTTGTGTCTATTATGGAAGGTTGTAATAAATATTGTACTTACTGCGTGGTGCCTTATACCCGTGGTGAAGAAGTGAGCCGTCCTGTTGATGATGTATTATTTGAAATTGCGCAGTTAGCCGATCAAGGTGTTCGTGAAATCAATTTATTAGGCCAAAACGTAAATGCGTATCGAGGCCCGACATTTGATGGTGGTATTTGTACATTTGCAGAATTGTTGCGTTTAGTAGCGTCTATTGACGGTATCGACCGTTTACGTTTTACCACCAGTCACCCAATCGAATTTACTGATGATATTATTGACGTGTATCGCGATACACCAGAATTAGTAGACTTCGTACACTTGCCGGTACAAGCTGGTTCAGACCGTATTTTAACTATGATGAAACGTGGTCATACAGCGTTAGAATATAAATCGATCATTCGTAAATTACGTGCAGTGCGTCCAAATATTCAAATCAGCTCAGATTTCATCGTGGGCTTCCCAGGTGAAACCAATGAAGAGTTTGAACAAACAATGAATCTAATTGCGCAAGTGAATTTTGATATGAGCTTTAGCTTTATCTATTCCGCGCGTCCAGGCACACCTGCAGCAGACATGCCAGATGATGTAACCGAGGAAGAGAAAAAACAACGTCTCTATCTTTTACAAGAGCGTATCAACCAACAAGCGGCACAATATAGCCGCCGTATGCTTGGTACAGAGCAACGCGTGTTGGTGGAAGGGCCGTCTAAGAAAGATATTATGGAATTAACAGGACGTACTGAAAACAACCGTATTGTGAATTTCCAAGGCTCACCAGATATGATTGGTAAATTTGTCGATATCAAAATTACCGATGTTTATACTAACTCTCTAAGTGGCGATGTTGTGCGTACTGAAGACCAAATGGGATTACGTATTGCACAATCTCCGCAAGAAGTGATGAACCGTACTCGTAAGGAAGATGAATTAGGCGTAGGACGTTATCACGGCTAATCGTTTAAAATAACTATAGATAAGTAACCGTACGCAAGTGCGGTTATTTTTTTATG
>CBCSVJ010000261.1:0-2341 GCA_965143545.1 uncultured Haemophilus sp.
TTTACGCCTTCGGAAAAGGAGATTTAGACGCCATTAGCAACTACTTAGGCACAATATCCTACTTTTTCGGCTAAGAATTAACATCCGTTGATGTGTCCATCGTGCCTGTTTTTGCAAACCTGATTCTTACCCCCATCGACACTGAAATTGCGCTATATGCAAGAACCAAAGCAAATTTGGTTACCTATATTGAACGCTTTGATCGGGCAGTATTTGGAGAATAAAGCAAGAAATAAAAGGCCGTCTGAAAATTCAGACGGCCTTTTTCATAACAAAGAGCGGTCAGTTTTTAGGTGTTTTTGCAAATTATCTTCAAAATCTGACCGCTTGTTTTTTTACTTCAATTTAACTGTAGTAATCCCTTATTTAAAGCCGTTTTTTTAATGTCGGTAATATTGCATCCCAAGCGGTTAAAGCCTCTTTCTCACTGAGTGGCGAACCCTTGGTATTTTTCTTATTGGTACCGAAAGTCATCTTAAATCTCACACTGCCATCATCTTTTTCCCAGATAAATAGATATCGATTTCCTTGCCATTTCACCAATTTTTCATTACCGGATATGCCATTGATATCGCGCTTTCCTTTGCGGATGGTGCTGTATTTTGCCCATGAGAAGAGTTTATCCAAAGCACTATCTTTATTGGAAAGGTCTCGTTCTAATAACGGTTTATCATCTTTATCCAAAGATCCACCTGTCGTCAGCTCGGCATAAACGTCTTTATAGTCTTTGATTTTGATGCCCGCACTACCAAAAAACGGCTCAGTTCCCTTATCGGTAATAAATCCCTCTGTTAAACAGACACCTTGTTGCTGTGGCATTTCAGTATCTTTACGATCTCTCAGTTTGTCGAAAAAATCATTTCGTATATGCCCAATAGCTTCGTCAACTTTACTTTTTTCCAGCTGCTTAAGATTTGGGGGAGCTTTGCCGTTGACAGGCATAATGCGTACAAAAGCTCTAACCGTATATGCATCGTTCTTACCTAACTTGAAACTAAAATCAACATTATAAAGCATTCCATTTACCTGAGTTAATAATGGGCTATCCCATGAAGCAGAAGCCTGTGTCACAGAAACTATTGCTTTGTTGGGAATAATAGTGCGGTACTCTATAAAACGATCACTTCCATTATATCCTTTTTCTTTAACCTCTAATACGGATTCTACTTCCAGATTCCAATAATCTGGTCGCACAATTATCTGCCAACCATTATATCGAAGCCAACCAGTCCCACTTATACGGTTAGATGGTAAGTTAATTTGGTAGCGCCCGCTGCAAAATGGCTGTTCAGTCCAATACCTTGTCGCGTTTTGAGCACCAGTGCTCGCTACCTTTTCTACTACTGAGGGGGGGTGGGGATGTTGACTACAAGAAGACAACATAACACTAGTCAAAATAGTGCTATAAAACATCAGTCTAGAAATTTTCATCTTCGGCATGTGATCTCTTCCTTACTGTAAATTTGAGAATGTTAAATAAAATGGAAATTCTGCTAATACTTTTCTTTCCATATTGATCTTAATAGATGAGTTTACATGCTTTAAGTGTAGAGTGCAACTCTTCACTATTCAAAATGGTGTCGAGTTAATTAAGAGAGGATTTAATATATTTTAGAGAGAATAAAAGGCCTTTTGACATTTCAAAAGACCTTTTTCACGCCAAAGTGCGGGCAGATTTTCGTTTACTAAATACAATAATCTTCTTTTAATAAGTGACGATAGGCATAAAGATAAGATGCACCGACAAATGCTGCACCACCCGTGACATTGCCTAAAAAGACAGGAATCATATTGAAGAAGAATTGGCTCCAAGTTACATTAGCACCAGCAAAAATCCCGGCAGGGATAATAAACATATTGGCGACAAAGTGTTGTAATCCGATAAGCACAAAAATCATCACTGGGAACCATATGGCTAGGATACGACCGGAGGTTTGTTTAGCGCCAAAATAGAACCAAATACCCATGCAAACCATCCAGTTACAGGCAATAGCAGAAACAAAGGCGCGACCAAAATCCATTTGCACTTTAGCCTCGGCAATCGCAATGGTTTTAGCAGAGGCGGCACCTTCTGATAAACCGACATAATGTCCTAAGAAATAGGCCATAAACAGCGCACCGAGCAGGTTGCCCAAACTCACTACAATCCAGTTACGAAATAATTTTTGAAGGCTTACTCTTTTTGTTAAACGGCCTAATGCCATCATCATCATATTTCCCGTGGCTAATTCACCACCACCGATTAGAATACAAATCAAACAAATAGGAAACACGGCCGCACCAAGTAATGTTGATAACCCACTCCACTCTGGAGGAATACCGCTCACGACTTTTAAATATG
>CBCSVJ010000262.1:0-2328 GCA_965143545.1 uncultured Haemophilus sp.
TGGTGAATTTTTTTCTGGATAAACCAATTTATTTATGAAAAAAACGTCTCTCAAATTAACCGCTCTTTTAGGCTTATTCTTATTGCCTTTTACGGCATTTGCAGAAGAGCCAATCCAGTCATTAAATAAAATGTCGCAAGCCATGCGAGATTTAAACTATGAGCTTGCTTTTGTGCAAACTACGCCAACAAATATGGACTCATTCCGTTATCGTCATATTAAGCAAGGGCAAAAAGTGTATGCACAATTGGTGACATTAGATGGTGAACAGCAAGAAATCATCCAGCGCGGTAATTTAGTCAGCTATTTTCAGCCGGGATCACGTGCTTTCACGATTAACAGTGGTGAGATTGTAGATGCGCTTCCGGCAGTCATTCGTACTGATTTTAGCAAGCTGAGTCAGAATTATGACTTTATTAAGCTTGGAAAAGACCGAATTGCAGGCCGATTCGTTGATACCATTCGTATTGTGCCAAAAGATGATTTTCGCTATCAATATCTCGTTTTCTTAGATGAAGAAAATGGTTTGTTATTACGTGGCGATATGCTTGATAGAGAAGGCAAGTTATTGGATCAGTTCCGTGTGGTGACGTTATATATCGATGATCGTCTACGTGGTTTAACGGATTACCTTAATAAGGTGTCAGTGCCGCCACTTTTAAATGAAGGAAAACAAGAGCCATCCCTTTCAATCAATTGGAAAACTGATTGGTTACCGCAAGGGTTTGATTTAATTCGCCAGAATCAAGATGTGATAGATGGTGAAGTAATTGAAAATGCGTTATTTAGTGACGGTCTTTTCACTTTCACACTTTATATCAATAAAGCGGATAGCGCTGCTGCAAAAGAAAACACGTGGAAACAAGGGGCTTACACGATTTACAGTGAAGTCATGGGCGATAAAGAAATTACCTTTATCGGACAGCTTCCAATTGCCGCAGCGAAACGAATTGTACAAGGTGTAACATTCCTAAAATAATTCGGTAGCAGTGAGAAAGTTGCTATTTTGTTTCCCCTTGCTATACTTTCTTCACCTAATGGATTTTGATAGCTAAACCCCGTCCTGCGGGGTTTTGTTTTATCAAGTGTGGTTATTTTTCTTAAGGTTTTTATAATGAACAATTCCCTTCCTCTTCTTGGCATCACGGGTTACAGCGGTAGTGGCAAAACCACATTACTGGAAAAATTGCTTCCTCAATTAATTAAAAAAGGCTTACGTGTTTCAGTGATTAAACACAGCCATCACAACGCTCATGTGGATAAAGAAGGAAAAGACAGTTGGCGCATGAAAGAGGCAGGTTCCGCGCAAGTTATCATGGCCTGCGATAATCGCTGGGCATTGATGACAGAAACCCCTCAAGAGCCGGTTTCATTAGCCTATTTAAGCCAACAATTTGATCGTCATTTAACGGATTTAGTTTTGGTGGAAGGATTTAAACAAGAACCTATTCCAAAGATTCTATTGCATCGACAAGAGATGACAAAACCGTTGTCGGAATTAGATGAAAACGTGTTGGCTTTAGCAACAGATTATTCGCTTGAAACTGACCGCACTTTATTAGATATTAATCACATTGAACAAATCGCTGAGTTTATTTATCAATGGTGGAAAAAGACGCAGTAATAGAACGTCAGCATTATAAAGGGCTGGCTTGGGTGGCTTCCATGGCTTTGTTTATGCAAAGCTTGGATGCGACTATTTTAAATACTGCCTTACCCACTATCGCAACAGATCTGCAAACCCCCGTCTTTGAAATGCAAATGGCGATTATCGCCTATTCTCTTGCCGTTGCTTTATTTATTCCTTTAACTGCTTGGGCGGCAGCGAAATTTGGTACGCTTACTGTTTTCCGTTCAGCTGTTTTTACCTTTGTATTCGGTTCAGTAGCTTGTGCAATGGCAACCTCTCTAGAAACCCTTGTGATTGCACGGATTATTCAAGGTATTGGTGGGGCATTTATGATGCCTGTCGCTCGCCTTGCGATTATTCAAACCGTACCGAAAAATCAATTAATTAATGCCTGGAATTTAATGGCGACAGCAGGACTCATCGGCCCCATTCTTGGCCCGATTTTGGGTGGTTGGCTTGTAGTGCATACTTCATGGCATTGGATTTTCTTAATCAATATTCCTATTGGTATGTTAGGTTTTTGGGCAGCGGCTAAAGTGATGGGAAATCATAAGGGTAATGCGAATAAGTTAGACTGGACAGGCTTTTTGCTCTTTGCGTTTGGTTTAGTTGGTTTAACGCTCGGGCTTGATTTACTCGGTGAAAGTCATAGTGATCGCATAACCACATACAGTGCATTAGCGATTGGTATTGCATTA
>CBCSVJ010000263.1:0-2318 GCA_965143545.1 uncultured Haemophilus sp.
ACGTGGTGCGATCCAAGCTATTCCAAAAGGGCAGTGGGAATCAGGTGCTGCGTTAGGATTAAGCCGTCCTTATACCTTCATCCATTTGATTATGCCACAAGTATGGCGACACGCTTTACCGGGCTTAAGCAATCAATGGTTAGTATTATTAAAAGATACGGCGTTGGTGTCGTTAATTGGTGTCGATGATTTAATGCGTCAGGCTGGATACATCAATACGAACACTCATGAGCCTTTCACTTGGTATGGTATTGCAGCGTTAATTTATTTGGTGATTACGTTGATCAGCCAAGCAGGTATTCGCAAATTAGAATTACGTTTCACTCGATTTGAACGGGGAGTCGAATAATGTTTCAAGAGTATTTAGCAGTGATTGCTCAAGGTATTCCGACTAGCCTGTTGCTTACAGTTGTTGCATTGTTTATTGCCTTTTTCCTCGCATTGGGCTTAACCTTCTTGCTTTCTATTGGCAATAAATTAGTGAAAAGTGCGGTCAATTTATTCCTTGTTTTATTTACAGGCACCCCACTTTTAGTGCAATTCTTCTTAATTTATGCAGGTCCAGGACAATTCCAATGGTTGGTAGATAGCCCATTATGGGGATTATTCTCCAACGCATGGTTCTGTGCAGCGTTAGCTTTAGCATTGAATAGTGCGGCTTATTCAACCCAATTATTCCACGGAGCAGTAAAAGCGATCTCTAAAGGTCAATGGGAAAGCTGTGCAGCATTAGGTTTAAGTCGTCTGCAGACTTTAAAAATTCTAATTCCTTATGCATTAAAACGTGCTCTCCCTTCTTATACCAATGAAATTATCTTGGTATTTAAAGGTACCGCGTTGGCCTCTACCATTACGATCATGGATATCATGGGATATGCACGCCAACTTTACGGCACAGAATATGATGCACTCACTATTTATGGTATCGCAGGCGGTATTTATCTTATCATTACCGGTATTGCCACTTTATTACTCCGTCAGTTAGAAAATAAAGTATTGTCATTCGAACGTATTGATACCGTAAAAGCATAAAGTGCGGTCAAAAATAGCAACAAATCGGGCAGTTTAAAAATTGCCCGATTTTTTATTATAAATTCGAAGTGAATCTGTTTTTCAGGATTATAATATAAAGTACTGAGGAGGGTATTATGAAACCTATTTGTGTCGTATTAACAGGCGCAGGAATTAGTGCTGAAAGTGGTATTCCCACATTTAGAGCGGAAGATGGTTTATGGGCAGGGCATAAAGTCGAAGAGGTTTGTACGCCTGAAGCCTTGCAAAAGAATCGTGCGAAAGTATTAGATTTCTATAACCAACGACGAAAAAATGCGGCTGTAGCTAAGCCAAATGCTGCACATCTCGCACTAGTTGAATTAGAAAAAGCCTATGATGTGAGAATTATCACGCAAAATGTGGATGATTTACATGAACGCGCAGGAAGCTCAAATGTTTTACATTTACATGGAGAATTAAATAAAGCTCGCAGTAGCTTTGATGAAAGCTATATCGTAGATTGTTTTGGTGATCAGAAATTGGAAGATAAAGATCCAAATGGGCATCCAATGCGTCCATATATTGTTTTTTTCGGTGAAATGGTGCCGATGTTAGCGCGAGCAATTGATATCGTAGAACAAGCAGATGTCGTGTTAGTGATTGGTACTTCTTTGCAAGTGTATCCTGCGAATGGCTTAGTTAATGAAGCGCCAAGCAAAGCGCCAATTTACTTGATCGATCCAAATCCCAATACAGGCTTTGTCCGTAAGCAAGTCATCGCAATAAAAGAAAAAGCAGGGAAGGGCGTACCGAAAGTAGTGAGCGTATTGTTAGATAAAATAAAAGATTAATCTGTAGCTAAGCAATAAAGATAAAGTGCGGTCAAAATTCTGATTGTTTTTTGACCGCACTTTTTATTCTCCAGTTAGCCAACTTGCCAATAAGATAACGATAGTAAAAATAGCCAACCAAATAAGGTGAAGCTTAGTGCTTTTTCGATTAATTTCGGCATTTTGTTGGCGTCGTTGTTCGAGTTTTTGTTTGTAAATTTCAAGATCTTCTTTTTTAAAAGAGAACCCACAATTTGGACAAAATTGAGCGGATTCGCTGATTTTTTTACGACATTCTGGGCAGCGGGTGAGAGCCATTGATGATCCTTTTTTAATTATTTTAATTTATAAACATATTGTAAGTGAAAAAAACGTAATGATAAACGTGACATGGATCACAAAATTGAAACAATATAAAAATTAAAATTTTGATTTTGATGATTTTCACTAAGAATAACGCCGACGAAGTCTAGTATATTAATAAATTACGGTATT
>CBCSVJ010000264.1:0-2311 GCA_965143545.1 uncultured Haemophilus sp.
ACCGACAAGGGTTCCCATGCCACCGATGGTAGCACTATAAGCAATGCCTAATAATACAAATACATAAGTATTGTGATCTTTATTACGGTCTAACTGACTTAAAATAGTCATTGACAGTGGGATCATCATTGCAGCAGTAGCGGTATTGCTCATCCACATGGACAAAAATGCTGTAGCGACGAATAAATAGAGTACAGCAACAGATAACCGTCCCCGCGCTAACTGCATGATTTTATTAGCGATCATTTGATCTATTTTTTGTACATTTAATGCGGTTGCAAGCGCAAAACCACCAAAAAATAAGAAAATGGTCGGATCTGCAAAGGCAACTAGGGCTTCACGACTATCAGCTAATCCTAATAGAACAGATAGAATTGGAACGAATAATGCAGTGATGGTTACACTAACTGCTTCGGTGAGCCATAGAATGGCCACAAATGCGAGTAAAGATAATCCTTTATTTGCAGCAGATTCAAAAGGAAGTGTATTGAGTAGAATAAAAAAGAGAGCTACATCAGAAAGGAATATAATAGTTTGTTTATTCCATGCTTTTCGTTGAGAGTTTGTGACAGATATTACTTGCATATTTTTTCCTATATTTTTAAGGCCGGCGATTTTAGCATAACAGGCCTCAGTCAGGAAATAATGCATACTAAAAATTGATTATAATAAAAGAAAAGTGCTGTCAAAACTGGATGCTTTTTGACCGCACTTCATAATTAAATATCAATTTAGTGAGATAAATTAACGAGATAAAATCGCTTTCACTTGCTTTTGTAATGTTGGAACTATCTCTTGTTCAAACCATGGATTTTTCTTGAGCCAAATTTGGTTGCGTGGAGAAGGGTGAACAAGCGGAAGAAAGTGAGGAAGAAAATCACGGAAATGGTGAACCGTTTCAGTCACATTAAGCTCGTTTTCTGGTAAATAATATTTTTGTGCATATTGCCCGATAAGAATGGTGAGCTCTATGTTGGGCAAGTTAGCTAAAATTGGCGCATGCCATTTCTCTGCAAAGCCTTTGCGTGGCGGTAAATCACCGGATTTGCCTTTGCCCGGGTAATAAAAATCCATCGGAATGACAGCAAACATACCTGAATGGTAAAAGGTATCGCGATCCACACCTAGCCATTCACGTAGGCGATCACCGCTTTTATCATTCCAATATAAACGACTTTCTTGGGCTTTAATTCCGGGGGCTTGTCCGACGATATTAATACGAGCTGTCGTTGGTGCAGCAAAAAGCGGTTCAATGCCTTGTGAAGTAAAAGATTGATTGTCGGGATCTTGCATAATGGATTGAGTGATTTGTGTAAGTGTTGGCATGGTACTTCCTTATTTATTGAAATAAAAATAGCTCACTTTTGATGAGCTATTTTATCATAATCAATGTTGCGACATTATAGGTGTTTCACTCGACGTTTTACTTCTTCCTGTTTGCCCGCATTAAATGGACGAGCATCAGGACTGCCGAGATAACCACAAACCCGTCGGGTTACGGAGACTTTTGCACTGTCATGATTACCGCATTTCGGACAGACAAAGCCTTTACTTGTGCAATTAAACTCTCCTGTAAAACCACATTCATAACATTCATCAATTGGCGTATTGGTGCCGTAATAAGGCACGCGATCGTAGCTATAATCCCATACATCTTCGAGTGCTTTCAGGTTATGTTGAATGTTTGGGTATTCGCCATAACAGATAAAGCCGCCACTCGCTAATTCAGGATAAGGCATTTCAAAGTCTAATTTATCGTATGGATTCACTTTTTTCTCTACATCTAAGTGATAGCTGTTAGTGTAGTAGCCTTTATCGGTAACGCCGTCAATGACACCAAATTGTTTGGTATCTAAACGGCAGAAACGATCACACAAGTTTTCACTTGGTGTGGAATAAAGGCTAAATGCATAACCCGTTTCTTTCTGCCATTGTTTTACCGCTTCATTTAAACGACGCACAATCGCGATACCTTTTTCACGTAGTTGCTCATCGTCAAAAATATGTCCCTTTCTATACAGTGCATTGATGGTTTCATGAATACCGATATAGCCTAAAGAAATGGATGCTCGTCCATTTTTGAAAATATCCGCAACATTATCATCGGCTTTTAGTCTAACGCCGCAAGCGCCTTCCATATAGAGAATTGGCGCGACACGGGCTTTGGTATTTTCTAAGCGAGCAATACGGGTAAGTAAGGCTTTCTTCGCGAGGGCTAAGCGTTCATCTAAAGTGCGGTAGAATTTTTCTTCGTTTCCTTGTGCTTCAAGAGCAATACGAGGCAGATTCAAACTTACCACGCCTAAATTAT
>CBCSVJ010000265.1:0-2301 GCA_965143545.1 uncultured Haemophilus sp.
AAGCCGTAAGCAGGATCAATGCCCAATAATTGAGTACCTAAAATACCGATGACATTTTGGCAAACAATGAGTATTGCTGCCGCCAATAGGAAGATAACTAATGGTTTTCCGCCTTTAATTAAGCGAGCAAAGTTTGCACTTAAACCGATAGAGGAGAAGAATACCAACATCATCGATGTTTGTAAGCTTTTCTCAAAAGTGAATGAAGTGCCATTTACTTTGTATAAAATGGTTAATGCAATAGCCACAATAAAGCCGCCAACGACAGGCTCAGGGATATTAAATGTTTGTAAAATTCGAATGCGTTTTACTAGAAAAAAACCGAGTAATAATACAAAACTTGCTAAAGCAAGTGTTTGATAGGTATCAAAAACAATATTCACGAAATATCCTCCTATTTAGTTTGGTTTCGAGAATTCTTATGAGTTGTGTTCAGGTTCAACCACCACAATATCAACATTACTGTGTAATCCACGTGGTAATTGGGAGCCTTTTCTGCCGCGTTCCGCTCGGAATTTTTGCAGATCTTCCGGTTTTAATGTGATTTTTCGTTTACCGGAATGGAACTCAAGGCTGGCTTGCTCTGAAATTAAGAACAATTTCACCAATAATTCTGACCGCGCTTTTGCATTCGATGCGGGAATACTGATGATTTTGTTGCCTTTCCCTTTTGATAATGCCGGTAAATCCCGTACCGGAAAAATCAGCATTCGACCCGCTGAAGTGAGGGACACAAGAAGTGAGGCCGACTCGGAAAGTGTCTCAGGTTTCAAGACTTTCGCATTTTCTGGCAAAGAAATCAAGGCTTTTCCTGCTTTATTACGTGCAATTAAATCTTCAAATTTGCAAATAAAACCGTATCCTGCATCTGATGCCATCAATAATTCTTGTTTTTCAGGTTCCATAATAACCTGTTCAATGGTCGCGCCTGCCGGCAATGTGAGTTTACCGGTGAGCGGTTCACCTTGTGAACGCGCAGAAGGTAAGCTTAATGTATCTAAAGCATAGCTACGACCTGTACTATCAATAAAGATTACTGGCTGATTACTTTTACCACAAGCGTGAGCGAGATATTTATCGCCTGCTTTATAGCTTAATCCTGCCGGATCAATGTCATGACCTTTTGCACAACGAACCCAGCCCATTTCAGATAAGATAACGGTAACAGGTTCAGCCGGGGTCATTTCACTTTCAGAAATGGCTTTCGCTTCTTCACGTTCAACTAATTGAGACATTATAGTGATGGCGTATTTTTTCGCATCTTCTTGAATTTCTTTTTTGATCAAGGTATTTAAGCGACGTTCAGATCCTAAAATTAACTCTAAATTTGACCGCTCTTCTTCGAGTTTATCTTTTTCAGCTTGTAATTGATGTTCTTCTAATTTAGCTAAATGGCGCAAACGTAAGTTTAAAATGGCTTCTGCCTGTTCATCACTTAAGTTAAAGCGAGCCATTAAAACTTGTTTAGGTTCATCTTCAGTACGAATAATCTCAATCACTTCATCAATATTGAGGAAGGCAATCATCAAACCATCTAAAATGTGTAAACGAGCGAGTACTTTATCTAAACGATGCTGTAAACGACGCGTTACTGTTGTGCGACGGAATGTCAGCCACTCAGTGAGAACTTGAAGTAACCCTTTCACGGCTGGTTTATGATCAAGCCCGATCATATTCATATTCACACGATAGCTTTTTTCAAGATCAGTTGTCGCAAATAAATGCGCCATTAAGGCATCCGTGTCAACGCGATTTGAACGAGGTACAACCACGATACGCACAGGGTTTTCATAATCTGCTTCATCACGAATATCTTCCACCATTGGCAATTTTTTCGCCGTCATTTGCTCAGCGATTTGTGCAATGATTTTTGATGGTGAAGATTGATGAGGAAGTGCACTAATGATGATTTCACCGTCTTCTTTATGCCATGTTGCACGCATCTTGATAGAGCCACGACCGGTTTCATACATTTTGCGAATATCATCTTTTGGCGAAATAATTTCCGCTTCAGTTGGGAAATCCGGGCCTTGAATGATATTGAGTACATCATCTAATCCTGCTTTTGGATTATCTAATAGCAGAACAGCGGCATCCGCCACTTCATTAATATTGTGTGGTGGAATATCTGTTGCCATCCCGACGGCAATCCCCGTGGTACCGTTTAACAGAATATGAGGTAAACGAGCAGGCAAATATTGTGGTTCTTCTAAAGTACCATCAAAGTTTGGTTGGAAATCAACAGTGCCTTGACCTAGTTCAGTTAATAGAATCTCAGAAATTTTGGATAGGCGAGATTCT
>CBCSVJ010000266.1:0-2300 GCA_965143545.1 uncultured Haemophilus sp.
ATTCTACTCTTCTGTGCGTTTAGATATCCGTCGTACTGGTTCAGTTAAAGATGGAGATGAAGTCATTGGTAATGAAACTCGTGTTAAAGTAGTTAAAAACAAATTAGCCGCACCTTTCCGCCAAGTGGATTTCCAAATTCTTTACGGAGAAGGGATTTCGAAAGCTGGCGAATTAATTGAGCTTGGTGTTAAACACAAACTTGTTGAGAAATCTGGTGCATGGTATGCATACAACGGTGAAAAGATTGGTCAAGGTAAAGCTAACGCGATGAAATGGTTAAACGAAAACCCTGCTAAATCTAATGAACTTGAAGCGAAGCTTCGTGCTGAATTAGTAGCCAATCCAGAACAGGCATTAATGGCCGACATTGAGCAATCTAACGATGACGCAGAAAGCGACTTCTAATCACTAAAAGTGCGGTCAAAATTGACCGCACTTTTCATTTCAACCATATTTGACCACAAGGAATTTATATGTCTTCTCTTGCTTTAAGCTATGTTGTTAATTTACTTGCCCGACGTGAATATAGCGAATTTGAACTGCGCAATAAAATGCAGGAAAAAGCATTTACAGAAGATGAGATCGATGAAACGATTGCTTACTGCCAGAGAAAAAACTGGCAAAATGATAAACGATTTGCTGAAAATTACTTACACGCACGTTCACAACGTGGGTATGGTGCTAATCGTATTAAACAAGAATTACGTCAACTAAAAGGTCTATCTTCAGACGTAATAAATGAAGTTCTTGGAGAAAGTGAAATTAATTGGGCTGAAATCGCAGAAAAGGTTCTACGTAAAAAGTTTCCTAATTATGCAGAACCTCAACCAATCAAAAGCAAACAAAAAATTTGGCAGTATATGCTCTCTCATGGATTTTATTCTGAAGAATTTAGCGATTTTATCGGAAATGGAATAGAAGGCTGATGAGTCTAAAGAAATAAATCCCTAATACTGTAAAAATTAAGCAACCAACTAAATGACTCACTAAAACAAACAATCCATTTCCCCACTCTTCTTTAAAAAAGAGTTCTATTACTTCACCTGAAAAAGAAGAAAAGGTGGTAAGAGCACCGAGAAATCCTGTTACTAAGAATAATCGCCATTCAGGGCTAAATTGCGGGAAGGTCCAAAAGGCTGCTAATAAAATCCCCATCAAAAAGCAGCCAATAAAATTAGCCACAAGTGTACCAAATGCAAGCGAACTAAACAGGGAATTAAGCCATAAACCTAATCCCCAGCGTAAAGAGGCACCAATTGCCGCACCGGCACTAACCAGAAAAATTGACTGAAACATCTATTTAATACCAAAAATTTCTGCTAAATGTTTGGCCACTGCTTCGTCTTTATTGAACCCGATCTCTTCCAGTTCTGGACAAGCTTCTTTTAAACGAGAATCAGCATTTGCCATCACATAACCTTTACCAACCCAAGAAAGCATTTCAACATCATTCTGGCCATCGCCAAAAGCAATACAATCTTTTAATCCATAATTTCTATTTTCTAATAGGTGAGACAATGCATCGCCTTTCGATACATTTCTGTTCATCACCTCTAAGCAAGTTACCGCTGAATAAACAATTGTGGTTTTATCCCCGAAATGTGTTCTAAGATAATCTTCTAGTTCTATTAGATCTTTAGGATCATGAGCAATAAAAAATACTTTTTCACTTCCTCTTCCATGATGTTTTATAAAATCAACAACTTCGTACATAAAACCCGAATCCTTATGATATTTTGCTAATTCAGGCACATCTGTATTGATAAACCAACCATCATCTTGATAAGTATTGATACAAATCTTGGTACGATCAAAAGGGATTTTATACAACTCAAGCACGATTTCTTCTGGAAGACTATTGCTATAAATAAGGTTACCTTTTAGGTCACGTACTCTCGCGCCATTAGAAGTGATCATTACAGCATGCTCCGCGCCAATCTTACCTAAAATAGAAGAAACATCCGTGTGATTACGGCCTGTCGCTAAAATAATATCAACACCTTTTTGTTCTAATTTATTTAATATCTCAATTGTGAAATCACCAATTACATGATTGGTATTGAGTAATGTACCGTCAAGATCAGAAACCACGGCTTTAAATGGAAGTTGTTGCATAAAACCACCTATATAAAAAATGAGTCTGTATCATACCAAAACAACACAATTTTTGACCGCACTTTCTATCATAAAATCGACATTCATTGATAAAAAACAAAAAGGCGTATCTTTCGATACGCCTTCTTAATCTAACTTGTTACAGTTAATACATCAATTATTTGATGATTTTCGCAACAACGCC
>CBCSVJ010000267.1:0-2296 GCA_965143545.1 uncultured Haemophilus sp.
CATTCAGCCAGATGTTTAATGTTGGCCCCGCATCTTCCAATACTAAATAATCATCTCCGAAATCACATAATTTAGGTACTGGTGCACCAATATTATTCAGGTGCTGAAGAATCTCACATTCTTCTTTAAAATGTTGCTTTGGATGCGGTTTTAATAATAACCATATCCCTTTTAATTGCTCGGGTTGTTTTAACCAATAATGTTTCCCTAAATATTCAAATTGGAAAACACGTTCCCCACGGTGTTTTTCAAGAAGCTTCTGCACATGCTCTTTAAATGACGAAGTCATAATCTCTACTTAAATTTTTATTGTATAGTGAAAAGATAAGCGATACATTCTACAAAATTTTTATTCTTTTTCAATCAAGGAGAAAATATGCATTTTTTGAAAAAAGCGTTCGCTATACTGACTTTAGGCTTCTGCACGCTATCCGTACAAGCCTCTCCCTTCAGTATCAGTGAGCAACAAATTAACCAATATTTAAGTGAAAAAGGCACGATTAATGACAAACTCGGTATTCCAGGATTATTTTCAGTGGATTATGCGCTGAAAGATTTGGTTACTCAAATCGGGCAAACTGAAAGTAATCGTGTTGAAATGAGTGGTTTGGCTGATACGCTTATTCGTTTATCTGGTAAAACCTATCCGGCTAAATTGCATTTAACCTTTGATGCCGTTCCAGAATATAACGCACAAGAAGGTGCGCTCTATTTAAAAAATCTACGAATTTTACGCTGGTCTGGCGAACCTAATAATGTCATGGATCAACTCCAAGACGTTATGCCGCTATTAAGTGATGGTGTTGCTGCACTATTAAGTCGTATGCCGGTTTACACCTTGGATGAAAGCGACATGAAACAAATGCTAATTAAGAAATTTGCCAAAGAAATTAAAGTTGAGAAAGGTCGATTAGAATTAATTGGTGGAATGTTTTAACAATAAGGGCGTATTAAACGCCCTTTTTTATAACTCAATGATAGCGCGCAAACCTTGAATTTGCCCGTTAGCTTCAATATTTTCTAATCGGAAACGGTAATGATGCAATTCCGCTATTCTTGCCACAATAGACAATCCAAGCCCACTTCCCTTTTCATTTTGTCCTGCAGGACGATAAAAACGCTGCCCTAATTTTGCTAATTCTTCTGGCGCAACACCACTGCCATTATCTTCAATAAGAATTTTACGTGGCTGTAAAATCACACGAACCAGAGTGCCTTGAGGGCAATATTTTATGGCATTATCCAATAAGTTTCTCAACATTTGGGCAAGTAATAATGGCTGCCCTTGCTTAACGGCAGGATCTCCCTGATGTTCAAACTGCAATTCGATTTGACGTTGCTGAGCACTGAAATATAACTCACCGATAAGTGAGGTAATAATTTCTGACCAATCAATGGGTTCCTGATGATTTAATTCTTTAAGATTATCTAATCGGGAAAGCGTAAGAAGCTGTTCGATTAATTGAGTTGCTCGGTCAATACCTTGGGTTAAATGCGCTAAGGCCGTTTCACGAGTTTGTGCATCATCTTCTGCCAACTGTGCGACTTCTGTTTGAATACGTAATGCCGCTAATGGACTACGTAATTCATGCGCTGCATCAGAAACAAAGCGACGCTCCCGTTCCAACTGCTCACTGGTGCGTTTGAAAAATTGATTTAAGTTTTGGACTAACGGTAAAATCTCTGTTGGCACATCATCGGTTTCTAATAACGATACATCACCTGGTCGGCGAGCTTGTACGTTTCGACTCAATCGATTAATTGGTTTTAATGCACGATAAATCACAATAAACGCGACCAATAAGAGTACTGGTAATCCTGCAAACCAAATTCCTGTTTGGCTGAAAACCATTTTATTGACCAACTCTTCGCGATATTCTAACTCTTGACCTACGGCGATCACCAATTCACCATTACCAACAGGTTGCCAATAAATCAACCATTCATCGTCATCATCTAAAATATGCGCTTTACTAAAACCAGTTTTATTTTGAAAAATAAATTTGTCGCCATTATCACCATCGGTTAATAATCTTTCACCTTTGTTAGAAAATATGGCAAAGGCTAACGCATCATTATCGTAATGACGTTTCTGTGATTTAAATCCACCACGTGGAAAGTTCGCATTTTCGCCCAATAATACATTTTTCAAATCAGAAGCTGCCAAACGCTCGGCAAAAAGTACTTGTTGTGCATTAAACACATCTTTGACTTCTTTTTTGACGACCGTCCATGCAACGGCTGTGGCAATGCACCACACGCAAAGTGCGGTCAAACTTAAACCGATTAAGAGACG
>CBCSVJ010000268.1:0-2288 GCA_965143545.1 uncultured Haemophilus sp.
AACGTTATCCGTAAAGGTTACGACGCTGTTTTCCATATCTAAAGATTGATTATCTGAGACAATATTAATCGGTTTATTGGTATCGTCTTTTAACGCAAAAGCAGACAAAGAAGTCATCATTAACGCCGTTAAAAGCAGAATTTTATTGTTTGTTGATTTCATAATATGTTTTTACCTGTTCCTTTAGAGTTGCAACTTGCTGACGTAAATTTCCGACGAGCTTCAATCCGCTAGAGTTAAAGTTTAATCCGTTAATTTTTACTTGTGTATCGGAAGTAATGTCTTGTGTTTTTAAATTAATTACTGCGGCTTCAGTCTCAACACGTTGTAGGCGAGATAAAGGATCAAGGCTCTCGGCAACCACACCACCTTCAAGATAGAGCATTTGATCTTTCGTTAATTTTGCCTTTTTCGCGCTAAGTTTCCAATTTTGTTTTTCTAATTGAATTTTATCGGTTTTCGCTTCTTTATCTTTATTGTCCAAAGAGACATCAAAAAGATAGACTAACGGCGAAATAAAATCCGTATGACCGTCTTGTGTGTAATATTCCACTTTGTCGGAAATCGCGAGATATTGTTTTTTACCTTCAGGCGAGAATACAGTGGTTTCCATTTTATTACCGACGTATTCTGGGCTATCAGGCTTTTTAATGAGGCTTTGTAAATCGCTATGATCTTGATTAAGCGAATAATACCAGCCTAATAAAGCGAGGGCGATGACACCTAAAATAATATTCCAACGAATATTCATAAATAACGTTTTTTCCTTTCTAAAAGGGTAGCTAATCATAGCACTTTTTTGACACAAAGTGCGGTCAAAAATAGCTGTATTTTAGTCTTCTAAAATGAGAGTTTTTAAGATCTGATAAATCTCGCGATAAGCTTTTGACGGCTTATTTTGTTCCTTCTCTTTCTGTGTAGCACGAATCAAATTACGTAATTGTTGGCGATCTGCAGAAGGATGTTCATTTAACAAATCAGTCAGAGCCGCATCACCTTTTGCAATCAATTCATCACGTAAGATTTCCAACTTATGCAGCATAGCTTGTTGCTGATTATGTTTGTTTTCAATTTTTTCTAAAGCTTCACGAATAGGCTCTGCATCAATTGAGCGTAAGAGCTTACCGATGTATTGCAATTGGCGACGACGTGCCTCTTTTTGTAGACGTTGCGCTAATTCAATGGCATCTTTCAAGCTATCGTCTAGTGGAACCTTAGTCAGATTTGCTTTGGTTAAGTTCACCAATTTCTCGCCGAGCTGTTTTAAATCCTCAGCGTCGCGTTTGATTTCACTTTTACTTACCCAAATAATCTCTTCTTGGTCTTCATCTTCCCAATCAAAGGCTTCTTTTTTCTTACGTTTTGCCATTCTGTTACCTTATGAAAAATTTGGTGCATTTTAGCATAAACTTTCAAAATAAGATAAAATGGCGCAAATTTTTAATAGGATTATTACCATGAAAACAGCAGAAAATTTAACCGCACTTTTAAAATCTCAAGAGCAAACATTGCGTGATGCGGTCAGTTTTGCGATTGAAACTGCGCAGAAAGCAGGCGCCACCGCTGAAGTTGGCGTGACAAAAGTGAGTGGTTTATCGGTTTCAACCCGTCTGCAAGAGATTGAAAATGTTGAATTTACTAACGATGGGGCATTAGGCATTTCTGTTTATTTAGGCCAACAAAAAGGCAATGCTTCTACCTCAGATTTAAGTGAAGAAGCGATTAAAAATACGGTTGAAGCAGCACTTGCTATTGCAAAATATACCTCACCAGATGATTGCACAGGGCTAGCCGATAAAGAACTAATGGCTTTTGAAGCGCCCGATTTAGCGCTTTATCATGGGGCAAGTGTCGATGTCGAACAGGCTACAAAATTAGCTTTAGAAGCTGAAAAATCAGCGTTGGAATACGATGCTAAAATTGTGAATAGTAATGGCGCAAGCTTTAATTCGCATACTGGTGTGCGTGTTTATGGTAATACACATGGCATGCTACAAAGTTACTTATCTAGCCGCTATTCTTTATCCTGTTCGGTGATTGGTGGCGAGCTAGAAAATGACTACGAATATACAGTTTCACGTGAGTTTGATGCGCTTTCTCCAGCGGATTGGGTAGGACAGAATTGTGCGAAAAAAGTGATTGCGCGTTTAAATCCACAAAAATTAACGACACGTGAAGTGCCGGTGATTTTCTTAAATGATGTAGCAACAGGATTAATCTCTCATTTAACGGGGGCGATTAGTGGCGGCAGCTTATATCGCAAATCCAGTTTCTTGCTCGATCATCTT
>CBCSVJ010000269.1:0-2273 GCA_965143545.1 uncultured Haemophilus sp.
CCGTTTGCTCAATGCAGTCATCGATCAATGGCGTTATAACGGGCAAATTATCGGCCGTGAAATCCCGCTTTATTTGACGGAGGAAGACGGCGAACAAGGTTTTGCAATGCGAGTTATTTGCCCTGAGCAAGATAGCCTTTTACCCGAGAATAATAACCAAACTGTAAATCTGGCGATGGAAAATGCTGAAAAGTGCGGTCTAAATTTTCAAGGTTTTCAAATTATTGCCGATGATTTAAATGCAGACAGCAGCGCAGAATGCAACCATCCTGCATGGCAGATACTTTATACCACACATTTACAATCTTGCTCGCCATTACATAGCGGAGATGATTTTTCTCCAATTCCGCTCTATAAACAGCTAAAAAATCAACCGCACTTAAGCCAAGATTTAATTAAATGGCAGGAAAATTGGCAGGCCTGCGATCAGTTGCAAATGAATGGTTCGGCTTTAGAAAAAGAATCATTAAGCGAAATCGCCGAGGTTAATAGCACGCTCAGCAAACATGGGCGCTACCTTGCCACTGAAATCGAAAAAGAAAGCAGCATACCAACCTATTATTATTTATACCGTGTCGGAGGCCATTCTTTAGAATCGGAACAGCAACGCTGTTGCCCGCAATGTGGTGGCAATTGGGCATTAGAAACGCCACTATTTGATATAATTCACTTTAAATGCGACCCATGTCGATTAGTTTCGAATGTGTCGTGGAATTTTTTATAACGCTTTCGTCATTTAGGAAAACAAATGAACTATCAAGATAAAAGCCTTCAATCTTTAAAACTCGGTCAAGCAACAGAATATGCTGCGAATTATGACCGCACTTTGTTACAACCCGTGCCTCGAAAACTCAATCGTGATGGCTTAGGCATAACCGAACAGCAGCCATTTACACAAGGAGCGGATATTTGGACAGCCTACGAAATTTCTTGGTTAAATCCAAAAGGTTTGCCACAAGTAGCCGTTGGTGATGTAGAAATTGATTATCGCAGTGAAAATTTAATTGAATCAAAAAGCTTTAAACTCTATTTAAACAGCTTTAACCAAAGCAAATTTGCTGATTTTGCTAGTGTAGAACGCACTATGCATGAAGATCTAAGTGCTTGTGCTCAAGGCGAGGTCAAAGTACGCTTACATCCATTATCCCATTATCAAGGACAAGGTATCGATACTTTAACGGGCGATTGCATTGATGATCAGGATATCGAAATCCACAGCTATGAATTTGATGCAGATATTTTGCAAAATTGTACGTCTGATAACGTGGTGGAAGAAATCTTAGTAAGCCATTTATTGAAATCTAACTGTCTTATCACCAGTCAGCCGGATTGGGGAACCGTGCAAATTCATTATGTGGGCAAACAAATCGATCGCGAAAAACTTCTCCGCTACATTGTGTCTTTCCGTCAACATAATGAGTTTCACGAGCAGTGTGTCGAGCGTATTTTCTGTGACTTGATGAATTACGCAAAACCAGAAAAACTCACCGTCTATGCTCGTTATACGCGCCGTGGTGGATTGGATATTAATCCATTCCGTTCTAACTTTGAGGCAATTCCACAAAATTTACGCTTAGCAAGACAATAAATCACAACACAAAAGTGCGGTGAAAATCAACCGCACTTTTATTTTACACATGTCGTAAATCGTGAGCTTGTTGCAATAACTGGCGACTTTCTTGCAAGAATTGATTGGAATATTCCCCAAACCATTCTCTCACTTGATGGAAAGCATCAATAAACCCTTGGCGATCGCCTTTTTCAAAGAATTGTAACGCTTCTTCATACGTTTGTTTCAAGCTTTCAATCACATCTAAATTTTCTGGCTTATCCATAATAATATCGGCATAAAGTGCCGCATCTTGGGCAAATAGACGACCAATCATGGCTAATTCCAAACGATAAATCGGGGAAGAGAGCGCCAATAAATTGCTTAAATTGACAGGTTGTTTGGAAAGATGCAGACCATTCGCGAAGGTAGAAAAGTGACGTAATGCTTGAATGTACGTCATATTGTGATCATGCTCTGCAGCATCAATTTGGTAAATTTTTGCACCCCAGATTTGAATTTGCTCTAGCAACCATTCATAACGTTCACTAAAACGCCCATCACAACGCACAACCACTTGTTTTGCCATGCTCGCAATATCGGGACCAAACATTGGATGCAATCCAACTACCGCCCCTTTATGCACGTCTAACATTTTAGCTAATGGAGCACGTTTCACGGAGGTGAGATCCGCCAATAGCATATTTTCCGTTAAATAGGGTTT
>CBCSVJ010000270.1:0-2272 GCA_965143545.1 uncultured Haemophilus sp.
TAGGAAATTATGCGCTTGCTTTAAGTCTTGCCGTCTCATTCTTTTTAGCGATTTTCCCATTATGGGGCGCAGAAAAAGATCACCCTCAATTAATGTCATTGGCTCGTCCAATGACTTATGGTTTATTTTTCAGTTTAACCATTGCTTTTGCAGCATTGTTCTACCTTTTTGCCGTCAATGATTTTAGTGTGCAATATGTGGTGAATAACTCTAACAGTAGCTTACCGATTTATTATCGTTTATCTGCCGTTTGGGGTTCACATGAGGGCTCATTATTACTTTGGATTTGGTTATTAACCCTTTGGGGGGCTGCAGTAGCCTTATTTAGCAAACACTTGCCACAAGAAGCAGTAGCTCGTGTATTAGGTATTATGGGGATTATTAGCATCGGCTTTTTACTCTTCGTATTATTTACCTCAAATCCGTTTACCCGTACATTCCCTGACTTCCCAGTAGATGGCAGAGAACTCAACCCAATGTTGCAAGATGTGGGCTTAATTTTCCACCCACCATTACTTTATATGGGATATGTTGGTTTTTCTGTTGCCTTTGCCTTTGCGATCGCCTCATTAATGACGGGTAAATTAGACTCCGCTTGGGCTAGATGGTCACGCCCTTGGACGATCGCTGCTTGGGTGTTTTTAACACTCGGGATCGTGCTCGGTTCTTGGTGGGCATATTATGAGCTCGGCTGGGGCGGCTGGTGGTTCTGGGATCCAGTAGAAAACTCTTCTTTAATGCCTTGGCTTGCGGGAACCGCATTAATTCACTCTTTAGCGGTGACTGAAAAACGTGGCTCTTTTAAAGCTTGGACTGTGCTTTTAGCGATTTTGGCGTTCTCCCTTTGCTTACTGGGTACATTCTTAGTTCGTTCCGGTATCTTAGTGTCAGTACACGCCTTTGCTTCAGATCCAACTCGTGGTTTATATATTCTTGCTTATTTGGTTGTAGTGATAGGTGGCTCGTTAACCTTGTATGCTTATAAAGGCAACCAAATTCGTTCACGTGATAATGCGGAACGTTATTCTCGTGAAACCTTATTATTATTAAATAACATCCTATTAATGACCGCACTTTGTGTGGTGTTCTTAGGAACGTTATTGCCGTTAGTTCACAAACAATTAGGTTTGGGATCTATTTCGATCGGTGCACCGTTCTTTGATCAGATGTTCTTGATTATTATGACTCCATTTGCCTTATTACTGGGTATTGGACCGTTAGTAAAATGGCGTCGAGATCAGTTCTCTGAAATTCGTACACCGGTTGTTGTGAGTGTCATTGTGATGGCGATTGCAGGTTTTGCTTTACCGTATTTCTTACAAAATAAACTCACCGTCAGTGCTGTGCTTGGTACCATGATGTCCGTCATTATTGTGTTACTGAGTCTCTATGAAATGAAACAACGTGCAACACACCGCGAATCTTTCTTTAAAGGTATTACCAAACTTTCTCGTTCCCATTGGGGGATGATTTTGGCTCACCTTGGTGTGGCGATGACCGTTTGGGGAATTGCCTTTAGCCAAAACTTCAGTGTAGAACGTGATGTGCGAATGGCTGTGGGTGATACGGTACAGATTGCTAACTATGACTTCAAATTTGCAGGCGTGAGTGATGCAAATGGTCCTAACTATATGGGCGGTAAAGCACAAATCGACATTTCAAAAGCAGGTAAACCGGAAGCAACATTATTTGCTGAAAAACGTTTTTATACCGTCAGTAAAATGCCAATGACGGAAGCAGCAATTAATTGGGGCTTTACTCGTGACCTTTATGTCGCTTTAGGTGAAAAAATAGATGATAACTCATGGGCACTACGTCTTTACTATAAACCATTTATCCGTTGGATTTGGATTGGCGGATTGTTTATGGCATTAGGTGGCTTGTTCTGTATGTTTGACCGTCGTTATCGTTTTAGTCGATTAGTTAAACAGTCTTAATTGTAATAAGGGGCGTATGCCCCTAGAAATAGATGTGAAATTGATAGTGTTATGAATAAAAAACTACTTATCCCACTTATTATTTTTCTTGCCGTGGCTGCAGCTTTTTTAGTTCAGTTAGGACGTAACGCGCAAGGAGATGATCCAAAAGCGTTAGAATCTGCGCTTGTGGGTAAGCCTGTGCCACAGAAAACATTAACGGATTTATTGGAAAATAAAACCTACGGTAATGAAATTTTCCAACAAGGCAAACCGATTCTCTTGAATGTGTGGGCAACTTGGTGTCCAACTTGTTATGCCGAGCATCAATACTTGAATCAATTGGCTAAACAAGG
>CBCSVJ010000271.1:0-2268 GCA_965143545.1 uncultured Haemophilus sp.
CTTAAACCGATTAAGAGACGAAAACTCAGTCGTTTATTTTTCATTAACTTGTCCTAAAGCATAGCCTACGCCATGTACAGTACGAATAAATTGTTTACCCAGTTTTTGACGCAAATTATAAATATGCACGTCCAATGCACCACTACTTAATTCTTCATCCCAATTTGACAGTTTTTCTTCAATGGTCGCACGAGAAAGTACTCGCTCTTTATTCAGCATAAAAAGCTCGAGTAATTTATATTCACGCCCGGTTAATGTAATTTCATCCTCATTCAACCACACCTTACGCTGAGCAGGATCAAGTTTTACATTGCCATGCTCAATCTGAGGTTTAACTTGCCCATAACGACGACGAATTAATGCTTGTAATCGCACCACCACTTCAGCTAAGGCAAAGGGTTTACAAAGATAATCATCTGCACCTTGTTGAATGCCTTTAATGCGTTCATCCAATGTATCACGTGCAGTTAAAATCAATACAGGCACATCTTGATTATTTGAACGCCATTGTTTTAATACATCCAAACCATCTAGTTTAGGCAGCGTTAAATCCAATACCACCGCATCATAAGGCGCGCCGATTAAGGCATTTAATCCACTTTGCCCATCGGTAAACCAATCTACAATAAAGCCTGATTTTGTTAAACCAATTTGCAGACCATTGCCGATCAGAGCATCATCTTCTACTAATAAAACTCGCATAATATTGACCGCACTTTTCTCTTTTTCAAAACGAAAAAATGGCGGGCTTTTGCCCACCACTTCAAATTATATGAATTATTGCGCTTTTTCAACGATAATGACTTCAAGCTCTGCTTTTTCAAAAGCTTCATTATCTAATTTACCGTAAACGCGGATTTTATCTTGTGGCCCCACATTTAAACCATTCCAAACACGGTTTTTAATTTCCAATTTGATTTGGTCTGTGCCATCGGTGAAAAGATATTCATCACCATCAATTTGTTGAGTGATATTACCGACTAAGGTAATCATAGAATTATCTTTCGCAGATAATGCTTGTTTAACAGTAAGTTGTTGACCTTGGTCACCACCATGGAAACCACCTTGTGCAGTGTTGCCATTAAAACCAGCAAATGCTGCTGAAGTAGATAAAGCTAAAAGAGTTGCTAAAGCTAATTTTTTCATCATGTTCTCCTAAATAGAATTAAGCATAAATAGTCATGTTTCAAAGCGAAGGATTATCCTCATTGCCGCCTTGTTGATGCTTATTAAACACAACAAATCTTAATGAAATCTTAAGCAACCTTAAGATTTTTAAATTTTTTTAAAATCACCAACAAAATCGCTCATTCACCAAGTTATCTTGGCGTTCTTTTTCCCATTTCGCTTTATTTTCAGGATTAGCAAAATAGTGGTCTTGCTCAACTAAACGCGCATCAAGTTTTGCTTCAGCTTCTTTTAATGCCTGTTTTCTATCTGGATGCTTGCTTGGTAATTGAGGTAAAAATACAGTCTGATACGGGTGATTTTTAGCCCAGTCAATGGCATCTTGCGCCGCCTTGTGTTGCTTATTCAAATCACAGAACGCATACGGATTAACATGCTGTCCCACTAATTGCCCAAATGCTGTGTTATTCGATACTGTTAATTTATCTAAATCCAACACATATAACGCAGTGATTAAACGGTTTTGCCCACGATAAAACCATTTTACTGCTTCATCACGTAAGCCAAAATCATAAGCACGAGCAGAAAGTGCAAACATTGTCATCGGAGAAACAAAATCCACTTTTTTCTCAATAATATTGACCGCACTTTCAAAATCTTTTTGTGTATTTTTCAGTAATAACGCATCAATATCTTTGTTCACATTAATCTGTTCAAGTCGTCCATCTCTGGCATCGTAATAAGGCTTTACATACATATCAATATGCGTAACCGGCTCTTTTGAAATCGAGCTACAAGCCGTTAATAAAAGTGCGGTTGAAACCCACGTTAATTTTAGAAAGGTTCTCATGCTCTTCCCTTATGATGAATATTAGCTCGCTATATTACAACAAAAGAGCCGTGAGTTTTACTTCTCTTTCTTCTATAATGAGCAAAATTTTGTTTTATTTTGTTTCATGAAAATCCATCTTATTCAGCGCCAAATCACCTTAGATTTCGATAACCAAACTTCCCTGCTTAACTTTTTAGAACAACATCAAATTCACCATGAATATCAATGTCGTTCAGGTTATTGTGGTTCTTGCCGCGTGAAGATCAAAAAAGGCAAGGTATCTTACGCCGAAGCGCCCCTTGCCTTTA
>CBCSVJ010000272.1:0-2264 GCA_965143545.1 uncultured Haemophilus sp.
AAAAGTGCGGTTAAAATCTGTTGAGAAAATTGGTTGTAATGTAGCGGAAGGCAAGCTCTCAAATGGATACAATGAGGTTAATTGTTCCGTTGTAGGTACAGAATTATCAGGTATAGATAAATTGAATTCTGGACGACTATGCAACCCACCAACCACTTTTCCGTCAGTTTTTAAGGTAAGTGTAAAATCATTATTTTCCTGACGGACACGCAATCCCATTTTTTGTTTAGCCAAAAAATGGTTGGGGTAATCGAAATAGGTATTTCCCAGAAAGACTTTATTTTGCTCTAAAATTTTGAATTGATTGAGATGTGTTTTTAAGATATCGAAAGCATCAGAGGTAACTGCAAGCTTTAATTCAACTTCATTACTCATTTTATTTTTCCTTATCACTTTTAACTGTTTAAATATACAGATAATTTTATACAAATCAAGATCTTTTTCGTGTATTTCCTTATAAAATCAGGTAATATGTAACCGAAATTTTAACCCTTGTTATGGAGTAAAACACCTATGGCAATGAATAATATTCTCGGATTATTTGCCCATTCTCCTTTAAAACCACTGCAGAAACATTCTGACAAAGTGACTGAATGTTGTGATTTATTAATTCCATTCTTCCAACATACCTTTTTAAAACAATGGGATGATGCAGAAAAAACACGTCTAGACATTTCTCAATGTGAACGTGAAGCAGATAGTTTAAAACGCGAAATCCGTTTGAAATTGCCTCGCGGTTTATTTTTACCCATTGATCGTACCGATTTACTCGAATTAGTCACCCAACAAGACAAATTAGCTAACTATGCTAAAGATATTGCGGGTCGTATGATTGGTCGCCAATTTGGCATTCCTGAAGAAATGCAGGAAGAATTTTTGCATTATGTTCAACGTAGTTTAGATTCTATTCATCAAGCTCATTTAGTAATTGAAGAAATGGATAAACTACTTGAAACCGGTTTTAAAGGCCGTGAATTAAAGTTAGTAAACCATATGATTCAAGAGCTAGACAGCATTGAAGATGATACAGATCAAATGCAAATTAAATTACGCAAAATGCTCTACACCATTGAAAGCCGTTATAACCCTATTGATGTGATGTTCTTATATAAAATCATCGAATGGGTAGGCGTATTAGCCGATCAAGCTCAACGTGTTGGATCTCGCATTGAATTAATGCTAGCCCGTTCCTAATTCTGACGACATTAACTACAACATAGGAAATTCACTATGGAAATTATTAATGCATACGGCTCGTGGTTAGTCTTAATTACCGCGGTATTCGGTTTTTTTATGGCATTTGGTATTGGTGCCAACGACGTATCAAACTCAATGGGGACCTCGGTTGGTTCTGGTACCATTACAGCCAAACAAGCAATTATTATTGCCCTCATTTTTGAATCTGCCGGGGCTTATTTAGCCGGTGGTGAAGTAACAGAAACCATCAAAAGTGGTGTGATCGACCCCACTCAATTTGTCGAGATGCCAGACGTATTGGCATTGGGAATGCTTTCTACTCTCTTTGCATCAGGAGCTTGGTTATTTATCGCCACTAAAATGGGTTGGCCTGTTTCAGGTACTCACACCATCATTGGGGCTTTAATTGGTTTTGCTTGTATTACGATTGGTCCAAGTTCTGTTGATTGGTCTACTATCGGTGGGATCGTTGGAAGCTGGTTTATCACCCCCGTGATAGCAGGACTTTTAGCTTATACCATCTTTGCAAGTATCCAGAAACTCATTTTCGATACAGAAGAACCGCTGAAAAACGCACAAAAATACGGGCCTTACTACATGGCGATTACCGTATTCGTACTTTGTATCGTTACCATGGCAAAAGGTTTAAAACACGTTGGTTTAAATCTTTCCAACAATGAAACGCTCGTTATTTCATTGCTTATCAGTGTTGTTGGTATGATTTTCTGCCATTTCTACTTCCGCAGCAAAGCATTTACAGCAAAAGCAAGAAAAGGCTCGTTCGGATCAGTAGAAAAGATTTTTAGCATCTTAATGCTTTTAACCGCTTGTGCAATGGCGTTCGCACATGGTTCTAATGACGTAGCCAATGCAATTGGTCCGCTTTCTTCTGTGGTATCAATCGTGCAAAATGGCGGGAAAATCCTGAGTGGTGGTGATTTAGCTTGGTGGATTTTACCTTTAGGTGCATTAGGTATCGCCGTTGGTCTTATCGCACTGGGACAAACAGTAAGGGCTACCGTAGGATCGGGTATTACCGATTTAACCCCAAGTCGAGGTTTTGCTGC
>CBCSVJ010000273.1:0-2261 GCA_965143545.1 uncultured Haemophilus sp.
GTAACTATGACGGTGCAAATAAATTTAAAACAATCATTGGTAACAATGTATTTGTTGGATCGGATACGCAGTTAGTCGCGCCTGTTACCGTCGCAGATGGAGCAACCATTGGGGCTGGTTCAACGATCACTCAAAATATTGAGAAAGATGAGCTTGTGATTACTCGTGTGCCACAACGTCATATTCAAGGTTGGCAAAGACCGGTGAAGAAAAAGTAATTAACATTGAAAGGCGAACCAATGTGTTCGCCTTTTATGATTTGATGCCTTTTACTTTATAAAGGTTGTTCGAGTTGCTAAAATCATCGTCCATTTATAAAGACAGATAATTTCCTATGACAAAAAATAAAACAGGACTTTCATTCCTTTGGTTAAGTGCGGTCGCATTTATCCTTGATTTACTGACCAAATATATCGTAGTGCAACGCTTTGATCTCTATGAAAGCGTGAACCTATTACCCGTTTTTAATTTAACCTATGTGCGTAACTATGGCGCAGCGTTTAGCTTTTTAGCTGAGCATGATGGTTGGCAGAAATATTTCTTTATCGTGCTAGCAATCGGGATTTCTTTAATGCTGGCTTACTTTATGAAAAAGAATTCTGCAGAACAAAAATTACAAAACTCGGCTTATGCGTTGATTATTGGCGGTGCGTTAGCGAATATGGTAGATCGTGTGTACAACGGTTTTGTGGTGGATTTCTTAGATTTTTATTGGGATATTTATCATTATCCGGTATTCAATGTAGCAGATATTGCGATTTGTATTGGTGCGGGTTTATTAGCATTAGATGCCTTTAAAGGTGATAAAAAGAGCGGTCAAAAATGAAGATAATTTTAGCCAATCCTCGCGGATTTTGCGCAGGTGTCGATCGAGCCATTAGCATTGTTGAATTAGCGCTTGAAATTCATGGCGCACCGATTTATGTGCGTCATGAAGTGGTGCACAATCGTTTCGTGGTAAATGGTTTGCGTGAGCGTGGAGCGATTTTTGTGGAAGAACTGAGCGAAGTGCCTGATGGCGCTATTGTGATTTTCTCTGCTCATGGTGTGTCACAAGCCGTTCGTCAAGAAGCGAAAGATCGTCAGTTAAAAGTGTTTGATGCAACTTGCCCGTTAGTAACCAAAGTACATATGCAAGTAGCTCGTGCGAGCCGTAAAGGGACGAAAGCGATTTTGATCGGTCACAAAGGGCATCCAGAAGTGGAAGGCACAATGGGGCAGTATAATAATGCCGAAGGTGGCATTTTCTTAATTGAAAGCGTGGAAGATATTGCTCGTTTGCCAGTTCAAGAAAATGATGATTTAACCTTTATGACACAAACTACGCTTTCTCTTGATGATACGGCAGAAACTATTAGTGCATTGAAAGATAAATATCCTGCGATTCAAGGTCCACATAAAAACGATATTTGCTATGCCACCACCAATCGTCAAGAAGCGGTGCGTGAATTAGCGAAACAATGTGATTTAGTGGTGGTTGTCGGCTCTAAAAACTCATCAAATTCTAATCGTTTAGCTGAGTTGGCATCGCGTATGGGTGTGAAATCAAAATTGATTGATGATCCAAATGATGTGACGGCAGATTGGTTTGAAGGCGTTGAAACAATTGGCGTAACAGCAGGCGCTTCAGCACCAGAAGAGTTGGTGCAATCCGTGATTGCTCGATTAAAAGAATTTGGTGCAGATACTATTGAAGAGCTTCAAGGCTTAGAAGAGAATATGTTCTTTGAAGTGCCAAAAGAGTTAAGAATAAAAGAAGTAAACTAATTCTATTAAAAAAGTGCGGTTAATTTACCGCACTTTTTTTGTGTTATTTTATTTTTTATTGTGCACTTTAAGCCATTTTTGCATTTGTTCAATTTCTGCCTGTTGAGCGTTAATAATATTCTCAGCAAGTTTACGCATCTCAGGATCTTTTCCGTATTTTAATTCAACTTCCGCCATTTTTACTGCGCCAATATGGTGTGGCAACATACCTGCTGCAAAAGCAACATCAGGATCTTTATATTGCGCAGCTGCCATCATGTCTTGATGCATTTGACTCATACCTTGCATTAATTCTTGTTGCATTGCAGAATCTGTCGACATTGGCATATTCATGTGTGCTTGATGCGGTTGTTCATTAGCTTGGGCATAAATTGAAACTGCAGCAGCGCTAAGTGTGATAAAAGTCATAAGTTTTTTCATGTTTTTCTCCTATGTGATAACTGAATGACCACCGATCATAAACTTTGACCTAAGGTTAAGGTCAATATTTATTC
>CBCSVJ010000274.1:0-2260 GCA_965143545.1 uncultured Haemophilus sp.
TACGTTGGTTATAGCTGTGTGTTTTTTGCAAGTTAGCAAAAGCACTTTGTGCTTGTGTATAGGCGAAGTAGTTGGTATCTACGTCATTCAAGGCTTTAGTAATGCTTTGCTCGTAGTTTAAGCGTGCGGTTTCATAATCGGCTTCAGAGATTTTCACGTTCCATTTCACCGTATTCCAGTTGAGGAATGGGAGGCTAATGCCGATTAACCCGGTACCCACTGGATTGTGCAATGCATTACCAACTTTAGTACCACTTGATGTTAAGCTGCCGCCTAAAGTCACTTCTGGGAACCAGCCTTTTTCGGTTGCTTTCGCATTTTTGAATGCACTGCTTAAGCGATATTGATAGCCTTTCACATCAGGACGATTCGCAATCACAGAAACTGGCACATTTAAATTTACGCCCACGTTTTTCACATTGAGAATGTGTGGGAAGTTGATATTTAATGCTTCTTCTGGTTTTAAGTTTAGTAAGTTACGTAAAGTTTGTTCCGCTGTTTTACGTTGAGTTTGATAGTTGATCAAGTTGTTACGCGCGGTTAATACCGCTTGTTGTGCTTGATCCACGCTTGCACTGTCTGCGACACCTTGCGATAAACGACGTTGCATGATGCTGCTAATGTCGTTGTAGTATTTGATGGTTTCCTCAGTTGTGCTGATAGCATCATTTAAATAAGCAATTTGATAATAGGTTGTTACAACAGAGTTGATGAGTGAAAGTTTGGTTGCTTCTAAATCTTCAGCAGTAGCTTTGTGTGACCATTCTGCCGCATCAGCCGTATCCGCTAAACGTTGCCATAAATCTAATGTATAACTCACAATTAGTGCACCTTGGTGACTTACCGTTGAGTTACCACCTGTTTTCACGTTCTTACTTGCAGAAGATTGGGTTGAACCGCTAAATGCAGGAATTAAATTCGCGCCAGCAAGGTTTGCATTATATAAAGCACGGTTTACGGCGACAGACGCTTTGGCTAAATCTTTGTTGTTAACTAATGCTTGTTCTACCACACGATTTAATTGTGCATCATTGTAAAGCGCCCACCAGTTTTCTTTTACATTAAATTGTTTGGTGATTTCCGCATAATTTTGGTAATCCTGCTGGCTCGCTTTATAAGAATCGCCGATGTTAGCACAGCCTGCTAGCGCAGTTGCCATCGCGATTGCTAAGGTTAATTTTTTCATTTTTAACATGGATTTTTTCCTTTCTTTTAAATTAAAGTGCGGTCAAAAATTAGTGAGAATTTTAACCGCTCTTTTGTGTTTTACAAAATTTCTTTATTCTCGAGCAAGAGCTGTAATTGGATCTAATTGTGCTGCACGTTTTGCCGGCATATAACCGAAGATCACTCCAATCAGGGTAGAGAAGACCACTGCGGCAACAATTGAGCCGGTTGAGAATGCCATCGTAAAGTCAGTCATAAATACGTTAAAGAGCAGACCGATTAAACCCGAAAGCAGAATCCCCGTCACACCGCCAATTAAACAAATCAACACGGCTTCAATTAAAAATTGTTGCAAAATATTAAATTGCCTTGCACCAATAGCCATGCGTACACCAATTTCTTTGGTTCGCTCTGTCACGGAAACCAACATAATATTCATCACACCAATCCCACCAACGATTAATGAAATAAAGGCGATAGAGGAAATGAGTAATTTCATCGTGCCTGTTGTGCTTTCAATAGTTTGTTTGATGGTATCGCTATTCATGATGAAGAAATCTTTTTTACCATGACGCATGGTAAGCAATTCAGTAATTCCTTTTTCAGCGACAGTAGTATTCACCGAATCATCCACTTTAACGGTAATTGAACCAATTTTTTTGCTACCCGAAATACGATTCATCACAGTGGTATAAGGGGCATAGAGATTAAGTGAGCTACTAGCCCCGCCCATTTGTTTATCAGATACTACGCCAATAATACGTAATGGACGTTTATTAAACATCACAATTTTGCCGATGGGATTTTCATCTGGGAAAATCGACTTTTTCGCACTTTCATCGATTAAGACTACTTGGTTGTTATCAGCAACATCTTGAGCAGAAAATAAATTACCGGATTTTAGTTTTAAGCCATCTACATCAAAATATTGTTCGCCTACACCTTTTAAACTGGTCGAGGAGAAAGTTTGGTTGCCATAAATCAATGTGCCACTTGATGAGCTATTCGGGGTGACACTTTGTACATAGCTTTGTTGATTTAAGGCAGTGGCATCATTAATTGTGAGATTCTGCATTTGTTCAGCCCGACGATC
>CBCSVJ010000275.1:0-2260 GCA_965143545.1 uncultured Haemophilus sp.
GCTCAAGCTGCAGCACGTTTTGCGCGTTCATTAGTGAAAGGCTTAAGTGGCGAAACAGTGGTTGAATGTACTTATGTGGAAGGTGACGGTAAATATGCACGTTTCTTCGCTCAACCAGTACGTTTAGGTAAAGAAGGTGTAGAAGAAATTTTACCAATCGGTACCTTAAGCAAATTTGAACAAGACGCTTTAGAAGCAATGTTACCAACATTGCGTGCAGATATTGAATTAGGCGAAAAATTTATTAACGGTTAATTTAATTCTATTTCTAGAGAAGAGGAGCTGTATGCTCCTCTTTTTTTATACGAAAACGATTAAACATAAAAAAGTGAAGAAAAAGCGTGATTTAGCTCACAAATTTGAACATTGCTATTTGCAATATAAAGGACTTTGCCGTATTCTTAAATCACTAAAAACAAGTGCTATTTTTAAATAGCCGACATCTATTTTGCTTTCCGAGTAGTGCCCCAGTGGGGCACTTTTTTTTGCTTATTTTTAGTCGCAGCATAAAAAAAGTTCGGTCAAAAAACACTGGATTTTCTGACCGCACTTTTAAATAAATACTAAGCGAAAGAATTATTCAAACATTGCTGAAATAGATTCTTCATTGCTGATACGACGAATTGCTTCAGCAAGCATAGTTGAAAGAGTCAGCACTCGTACTTTACCAAGTGCTTTCATTTCAGGTGAAAGTGGAACGGTATCCGTTACCACGATTTCATCAATGGCATCGCTCGCTAAATGTTGTGCAGCTGCGCCAGAGAATACGGCGTGAGTTGCGTAAGCAAATACGCGTTTTGCACCGCGTTCTTTTAATGCTTCAGCCGCTTTACATAATGTACCACCTGTATCAATCATGTCATCCACAAGGATACAATCACGATCTGCAACATCCCCGATAATATGCATAACTTGTGATACGTTTGCACGTGGACGACGTTTATCGATAATCGCCATCTCTGTATCATTTAATAATTTCGCTACTGCACGAGCACGTACTACACCGCCGATATCTGGAGAAACAACGATAGGGTTTACAAGGTCGGTTTTTTTCAAGATATCATCAAGTAAAACAGGTGAACCGAATACGTTATCAACTGGCACATCAAAGAAACCTTGGATTTGCTCTGCGTGTAAGTCACAAGTTAATACGCGGTCAATTCCGACAGTGGAAAGTAAATCTGCTACCACTTTTGCAGTGATTGGCACACGAGCAGAACGCACACGACGATCTTGACGAGCATACCCAAAATAAGGAACAACGGCAGTAATACGGCCGGCAGATGCACGACGTAAAGCATCAACCATTACAATCAATTCCATCAGGTTGTCATTCGTTGGTGCACAAGTGGATTGAATAATAAACACGTCTGCACCACGCACATTTTCATTAATTTGCACTTGGATTTCACCATCGCTAAAGCGTCCAACAGTGGCATCGCCTAATGAAATGTAAAGACGTTCAGAAATCTTTTTCGCTAGCTCAGGCGTAGCATTTCCAGCAAAGAGTTTAATGTCTGGCATTTTATATAACCTCAGGTTGAGTGTAGATAGATTGGTTGGTCGAGAGTTGTTTCAACATCGCATGTAATGGTGAAACGTTTAATCCTTTAGCAACAAAGCCGAAAAATTCCTTCGGTTTTTGTTGGAAAACAGCTTGTGCTGATTTTTCATCATCAAATTCAGCAAAAACACAAGCCCCGGTTCCGGTTAATCTGGCTGGTGCATATTGTAGCAACCATAGTAGGGCTTTTTCAACTTCAGGATATTGAGTTCGCACGACTTTTTCGCAATCGTTTGCAAACGGTTGATTCAAAAGTTCGGCAAGGGATCTTTTTTCTGTATTGCGAGGCAAATTGGGATCGCTAAAGACCACCGCAGTAGAAATCGCAGTCTCAGGTTTTAGTACCACATAATATTTTTCTTGTGGTTCACAGTATTGGATTTTTTCACCTACGCCTTCTGCAAAAGCAGCTTGGCCATGAACGAAGATAGGCACATCAGCCCCGAGTTTTAATCCAAGCTCAGCAAGTTCATCAATAGATAAATGGGTTTGCCATAAATAGTTTAAAGCAAGGAGAGTAGTCGCCGCATTGGATGAACCACCCCCAATACCACCGCCCATTGGCAGAATTTTATCTAAATGAATGGTGGCACCGAGCGTACAGCCTGTTTTTTCTTGTAGTAGTGTCGCTGCGCGATAGATTAAATTTTGTTCTAGAGGTAAGCCAGGAATTTCTGGTGTGATGTGGATTTGTTT
>CBCSVJ010000276.1:0-2243 GCA_965143545.1 uncultured Haemophilus sp.
CTTTTGCACCACAACAAGTGATGCGAATTTTGACTCAAAGCTACATTGTACGTGTTTTTAGTAACTCGTTATTCTTATCTGGCTTTGTAGGTATCGTATCAACGATTTTCGGTTTGGCATTTGCACTTTATACCACCCGTATTGCCCGTAGAACGGCATTCATTGGTAAAATTTTCTCTATTTTACCAATCGTAACTCCACCATTCGTTGTGGGTTTAGGGGTAACATTAATGCTTGGCCGTTCTGGTTATGTGACGGAGTTCTTAGCTTCAACATTTGGATTTGAGAACCACAACTGGCTATACGGTTTTAACGGGATTGCCATTGCGCAGATTCTTGCTTTTGCACCGATTTCATTTATGATTTTAGATGGGGCATTAAAATCGGTTCACCCATCAATTGAAGAAGCCTCTTACACTTTACGTGCAAATCGTTACCAAACTTTCTTCAATATCATCTTCCCATTATTACGTCCGGCATTGGCAAACTCATTCTTAATCGTGTTTATCCAATCCTTAGCGGACTTTAGTAACCCGTTAGTATTGGGCGGTAGCTTTGACGTCATCGCGACGCAAATCTACTTCTATATTGCAGGCTCACAATTAGATTATGCTTCAGCAAGTACTTTAGGTTCGATGCTTTTAATCTTCTCATTAGCTGTATTTATCATCCAATATATTTGGATTGGTAACCGCTCTTATGTAACCGTTTCAGGTAAATCCTATCGTGGTGATGTACAAGATTTACCAACCGGCTTGAAATATACCATCATCGGTATGCTTGGTTTCTGGGTACTCTTTAACTTAGCGTTATACGGCAGTATTTTCTATGGTAGTTTCACTGTGAACTGGGGCGTGGATTACACCTTAACCTTGAAAAACTATGCGATGTTATTCGGACAAGGCTTAAGTGATGGGGCATGGCCATCATTGATTAACACCTTAATCTACGCAGGAATTGCCGCACCATTGACCGCACTTTTCGGTTTATTAATTGCGTATATTGTGGTGCGTAAAGATTTCCAAGGTAAAAAATCTCTTGAGTTCTTAACCATGCTTTGTTTTGCGGTACCAGGAACCGTTGCAGGGGTATCTTATATTTTAGCCTTTAACAATGCGCCACTTTACATTACAGGTACTAGCATTATCGTGATCATCTCAATGGTAATGCGTGATTTACCAATCGGTATGCGTGCAGCCATTGCAGGTCTTGGTCAATTAGATAAATCACTTGATGAAGCGTCTCTTTCTTTAAAAGGTAGCTCATGGAAAACCTTGTGGTTTATCGTTTTACCATTGTTAAAACCAGCGTTACTTTCTGCATTGGTCACCAGCTTCGTTCGTGCGATGACTACCGTGAGTGCGATCATCTTTTTAGTTACTGCTGATACACGCGTAGCAACAGCCTATATTTTAAACCGTGTAGAAGATGGTGAATATGGTGTTGCGATTGCATACGGTTCGATTTTAATCATCGTGATGATGGCTATTATTTTATTCTTTGACTGGATTGTGGGTGATACCCGAATTTCCCGTTCTAAAGCGAAAAAAATGAATTAACTCGTTAAGTTGTAGGTAAATATTATGAGTAATAATGATTTCTTAGTATTAAAAAATATCACTAAATCTTTTGGTAAATCCACAGTCATTGATAATTTAGATTTAACCATTAAACGTGGCACTATGGTGACCTTATTAGGGCCATCTGGTTGTGGTAAAACCACTGTGTTACGTTTGGTGGCAGGCTTAGAGAACCCAACTTCAGGACAAATTTTTATCGATGGTGAAGATGTAACCAAATCATCTATTCAAAATCGTGATATTTGTATCGTATTCCAATCTTACGCTTTATTCCCACATATGAGCATTGGCGATAACGTGGGCTATGGTTTACGTATGCAAGGTGTGGGAAAAGAAGAACGCGCTAAACGTGTAAAAGAAGCCTTAGAGTTAGTTGATTTAGCAGGTTTTGAAGATCGTTTTGTGGATCAGATTTCAGGTGGTCAACAACAACGCGTCGCTTTAGCGCGTGCGTTAGTGTTAAAACCGAAAGTATTACTTTTTGATGAACCATTAAGTAACTTAGATGCAAACTTACGTCGTTCTATGCGTGAAAAAATCCGTGAATTACAACAAAGTTTAGGTATTACCTCGCTTTATGTGACTCACGACCAAACCGAAGCATTTGCGGTATCCGATGAAGTTATCGTCATGAATAAAGGTAAAATCATGCAAAAAGCACCG
>CBCSVJ010000277.1:0-2241 GCA_965143545.1 uncultured Haemophilus sp.
TTAATTTTATTAGTATTAACCTTGTTTGCATTAGGCTTTGTTGGGATACCCGTCATTTTATATTTAACAGCGTTATTATTGCTTGTTTATTGGACGGACAGCCGTGCGTTCTTCGGTCTTTTGGTATTTGCCTTTGTTGTTTATTTAGGTGGGTTCTATTACCAATTGAGCATCCCATTACTCTATAAAGGGGTATTGCTAGTAAGCTTTGCCGTTATTTTTGCGATTGTTACTTTATTCTTGCATGCACGTTATAAAGCGCCTTCACAAAGTGCGGTCGAAAACCATTCTGTTTTTAAAGCACCGATTTGGCTTGTTGGCGTCTTTGTGATTGCATTATTGGGGGCGGTGAACTATAAAGTGCAGCAATTTGAAGATGTGCTGGCTACCGGTAAGCCTATTGTTTTAAAAATCGCCCCTGTGGATCCTCGTTCATTGATGCAAGGCGATTATATGATATTGAATTACGCTATTTTATCTGAGTTTCAGCAAAGTCAGGTTTTACCAGAATCAAATGAATCCCTTGAAAGCAATGAATCTATTGATACTCTTGAATCTAATGAAACCACTGAAACCACTGAAACCACAGGTATAGATGAATCAAGTCCTTCGGGAAACAAAGCTTATATCCTTGTTCATCTTGATAAAAATCATGTTGCGACATTTTGTGAGGCGCAATCAGAAATACCAACAGATTTTAAACATTGCACACCAAATGTTTATTTGCCAATTCGTTATAATGGTAGTTGGCTTCCTAAATTACCAAGCCAAGATTATTTCTTTGCGGAAGGGAAAGGTGAATATTATGCACAAGCGGAATATGCAGAATATCGCTTTAAAGACGGTATTTTGTTGCTAGCTCGTTTATTGGATAAGGATTTAAAAGGGCTATAAAGCATTGGTGACAAATAAGGGCGTATTTGATACGCCCTTATTTTTTATATTATTGATTAGGTTATGATTATTTCACTGCAATCATTGAGCCAAAGTTAAAACACTGGAACCATAATTCGACGTGTGAAAATCCGATGTTTTTTAACCGCTCTTTGTGGATGTTAATCGAGTCAGTACGCATTACATTTTCAAGTGCTGTGCGTTTTTGGCTCACTTCAAGTTCACTATAACCGTTAGCACGTTTGAATTGGTGGTGGAGGTCGATAAGCAACTCGTTCACTTTTTCATCTTCAAAACGGAATTTTTCAGAGAGCACCAATACACCGTTTGGGTTTAAACCTTGATAGATTTTTGTGAGCAAGGCTACACGATCTTCCGGTGGTAAAAATTGCAACGTGAAGTTGAGCACTACCATTGAGGCGTTCTTAATTTCAATTTGACGAATATCATCGCAAAGAATTTCTACGGGGACATCACTATGATAAGCCGCAACGTGCTGACGGCAGCGTTCCACCATTGGCAAAGAATTATCGACACCGATAATTTTCACATTCGGTTGTTTAATATTACGTCGCATAGAAAGAGCTGCCGCACCGCGTGAACAGCCTAAATCATAGACTTGGCTGTCAGCCGTCACAAAACGTTCAGCCAACATACCAATCGCCGTGATAATGTTGGAGTAGCCCGGAATCGAGCGTTGAATCATATCGGGGAAAACTTCCGCCACGCTTTCATCAAAAGTAAAATCGCCCAGTTTTTCGATCGGGGCGGCAAAAATTGTATCTTTCATCATGATTGAATTCTGTTGTTGTATTGAGAGGGCATTTATTTAGATAAAATGCAAAAAACTGCGGTCATTTTAGTGAAAGTTTTTAAAGGATCAAATAAATTTCGCTTTTCAATTTAAAAGGCATGTCTTTTTCCGTATAATCAACGCGTTAATTATCCATTTTTAGAAAAATGAAAGGAATATAGAAATGATGCGTACACATTATTGCGGTGCATTAAACCGCAACCATATTGGACAAGAAGTAACATTAAGCGGTTGGGTTCACCGTCGTCGCGATTTAGGTGGTTTAATTTTTATTGATATGCGTGATCGCGATGGTGTCGTACAAGTTTGTTTTGACCCGAAATATCAAGAAGCGTTAACTGCAGCTTCGAGCTTACGTAATGAATTTTGTATTCAAATTAAAGGTGAAGTAATCGCGCGTCCTGATAATCAAGTTAATAAAAATATGGCGACAGGCGAAGTAGAAGTATTAGCGAAAGAATTACGCATCTACAACGCTTCTGACGTTTTACCATTAGACTTCAACCAAAATAACACCGAAGAACAACGTTTAA
>CBCSVJ010000278.1:0-2239 GCA_965143545.1 uncultured Haemophilus sp.
ACTTTGCTACCACGATATTCTTTGGTTAGACGCGCTTTTAATAACGTTTGTTGTTCATCATTTAAATCAGCGAAGTTTTTACCAAATTCTTGATTCGCTGTAATATCCAACCAGTTAGTTAATTCACGGTGAAGCCAATCTGCCGTCCAGTCTGGTGCTTGGTATGCACCGTGGCCCCAAACAGAACCCACTTGCATACCACCAGTGGTTTGCCAAGCGGTTTGACCATGTAAAATATCATCGTGAGTAATCACTTTTTCACCAGATTCAGAAACATATTGTTGCGGAATCGGTGGTGCTTCACGATAAACTTCGAACCCATAGTAACCGAGAATGGAGAAGGCTCCAATCAATACGGCGACTAACAGGTACCAGAACTTTTTATACTGTCCCATTTTATCACTCCTAGATTATTAGAAAATACGATGCCTTGATGGTTAGTTATTCCGAGAATAGCCATCAAGAGCTAGATTTTACGCTAAGTAAAATACTTGAGCAATTATATCGACTATCGATTGATGAAAATATTACCTAAAACTGAGTAATTTAATCGGGTAATAGGAAATGTAGAATAAAAAGATAAAAAATACGGTCAAAAACCTATTGATTTTTGACCGCGCTTTATTTGAAGAAGGGATTAACGTTTAAACATACCGCCTAAACCGCCAAGGCCACCTAAGCCGCCTCCGCCCATTAAGCCTTGCATGCCACGCATCATTTTCGCCATGCCACCTTTGCGCATTTTCTTCATCATGCGTTGCATTTCGTCAAATTGTTTCAGCAACTTATTCACATCTTGAACTTGTGTGCCAGAACCTAATGCAATACGACGACGGCGAGATCCTTTGATAATGTCTGGATTGGCACGTTCTTTTAAGGTCATGGAATTAATGATGGCTTCCATTTTGATAAACATTTTGTCATCTACTTGATTTTTGACATGATCCGGTAAGTTTTTCGCACCCGGTAATTTTTCAAGCATCGACATCATGCCGCCCATTTTTTTCATCTCACGGAGCTGCTCACGGAAATCGTCTAGGGTGAAATCATCACCTTTCTTGAATTTCTGTGCCATTTTTTCCGCTTTTTCGCGATCTACTGAACGTTCAAGATCTTCGATAAGGGAAAGCACATCACCCATGCCTAAAATACGCGACGCTACGCGATCAGGATGGAATGGCTCGAGGGCTTCTGTTTTTTCGCCCACACCTAGGAATTTAATCGGTTTGCCGGTGATTTGACGGATAGATAAGGCCGCACCACCACGTGCATCACCATCCACTTTGGTTAAGATAACCCCAGTAAGTGGCAAAGCTTCATTGAAGGCTTTTGCTGTATTTGCTGCGTCTTGACCGGTCATTGCATCAACGGTGAAGAGGGTCTCAATTGGATTTAATGTCGCATGAACTTGCTTGATTTCATCCATCATCTCGCTATCAACGTGTAAGCGACCCGCGGTATCCACAATTAACACATCGTAGAATTTGAGTTTGGCGTCAGCAAGTGCCGCTTTGGCAATCTCTACCGGTTTTTGTTTAACATCAGATGGGAAGAAATCCACGCCAACAGATTGCGCTAAGGTTTCAAGTTGTTTGATCGCTGCAGGACGGTATACGTCGGCAGATACTACAAGCACTTTCTTTTTATGACGTTCGCGTAAGAATTTTGCTAATTTACCCACGCTAGTGGTTTTACCCGCACCTTGTAAACCAGCCATTAAAATAACTGCGGGTGGCTGTGTCGCCAAGTTTAAGCTTTCATTAGCTTCACCCATGGCTTTTTCGAGTTCGCGCTGAACGATTTTTAAGAACTCTTGGCCTGGTGTTAAGCTTTTATTGACTTCTTCGCCTAACGCGCTTTCTTTTACTTTAGCAATAAATTCACGTACGACAGGCAAAGCAACGTCGGCTTCTAATAACGCCATGCGCACTTCGCGTAGGGTTTCTTTAATATTATCTTCAGTTAAACGCCCTTTACCGCTAATGTTGCGTAGCGTTTTGGAAAGGCGATCCGATAAATTTTCAAACATTTTAAATCCTGTTTTTTCTTAAAAAATTGACGTGATTATACCGAAATTTGGGCGTTTTTCATCATTTCAAATAAAATTATGGCGATCTAGAGAAAAGATCCGTTAAAATAAGAATAATTCCTAGTAAAGAGAAAGCATTATGTGGTTTGCCCTTTTTTCGATTATTTTTTACATTCTTAGTTTATTGTTGATCGCCCCGTTTTTGATGAA
>CBCSVJ010000279.1:0-2196 GCA_965143545.1 uncultured Haemophilus sp.
TCCAACGTTTTATGCCAAAACTTGGCTTCGTCGGTAAAATTATCAATGTATTAGAACGTTTAACTGGTCCTGTGGAAGTTATTCTCTTCATCTTAGCCGCTGTGCTAGGGGCTTATACCGGTTTCTTACTTTCAGCATTGATCAGTTACCCAATGTTAAATAACCCTGTTCTACCAGCGTTATTCTTGGCTTCAGGTACCTCTTCAGGTATCGCTAAATTAAAAGGTGATAGCCATGAATCACACTTCATTCACAAATTTGAAGTGCCAATTATGGTAACTGAACTTGGTTTATTAATCTGTTTCTTTGTTGGTCTACACTTCGGTGGTGGTCAGAAAGTGGTTGCATTACACAATGCTCTTTCCGGCTTCTGGGGGGCTGTGTTCTGGATTGGGGTATTCTTAATTGGTATCTTAATTCCACTATTTGCCAACCTTGCCGTAAAAGACAACTTAAAATACAACAAGAACTTTATTATCCTTGTGTCAATCTTCGACTTAATCGGGGTTCTCTGCTTACGTTACTTCATCTTGTATGCTGGACAACTTACCGTTGCGTAAGGATAAACTTCTTATTTAATCAAAAGGCGTATACAATACGCCTTTTGTTTATTTAGAAGACTAAAGTGCGGTTAATTTTACGTATGTTTTTCATGCTTAAAATCAACCTTATTTTGTAAAATACAACCTTTAATACTGAAGAATACTATGCTTCCCGAACTCGGATTTCTCTCATTACTCTTTGCCACCACTGCGGCGCTCTTACTTTCCATCGTGCCGCAAATTGGTATTTGGCGAAATAAACCCACTCTCACTAATACAGCTTGGGGATTAAGTTATTGCTTCGGTATTTTTACAAGCGTTTCCATCGGTATTCTCGCCTACTCTTTTGCGACCGATGATTTCACATTGGAATACGTGGCAGCACATTCTAATTCTCAACTACCGACATTTTTCAAAGTTGCCGCTACTTGGGGTGGACATGAAGGCTCCATTCTATTTTGGCTTTTCACATTAAGTCTTTGGTTGGTGGCTTTTGCCTTTTTCTCTCGCAAAAATGACCGCACTTTTTCTGCGCAAACCCTCTCTTTACTCGGCTTAATTTGCCTTGGGTTTGCTATTTTCATTTTGTTCTACTCCAATCCATTTGGACGTGCATTCCCTGCCCCTGCGGAAGGACGAGATCTCAACCCTATGCTGCAAGATATTGGCTTAATTTTCCACCCGCCGCTTTTATATGTCGGTTATGTGGGCTTTGCCGTTAACTTTGCCATGTCCATTTCAGCCTTAATCTTTAATCGTTCTGCACAAGCAATTGCGCGTGCAATGCGAGCTTGGGTTCTCGTTTCTTGGTTATTCTTAACATTAGGGATCGTGCTCGGTGCATGGTGGGCATATTACGAATTAGGTTGGGGCGGCTGGTGGTTCTGGGACCCAGTAGAAAATGCTTCACTTATGCCATGGTTATTGGGACTCGCACTTTTACACAGTTTGATGGTGACTGAAAAGCAAGGCATGTTTAGCTACTGGACAACACTCTTTTCTCTACTCGCTTTTGCATTCAGTGTATTAGGCACATTTATTGTCCGTTCAGGTGCATTAACCTCCGTTCACGCCTTTGCTTTAGATAGCTCCCGTGGCTATGTGCTATTACTCATTTTCTTCTTACTGACTGTCGGCTCGCTCAGTTTATTTGCGCTACGCACAAATACCAACGAAAGTGCGGTCAAATTTCCACTCATTTCTAAAACTGGGGCGATTTTAGGTTTAAACATCGTATTGACCGTGGCCACCGTCAGCACATTCTTAGGCACTTTCTATCCAATGCTATTCCAAGCCATGAATTGGGGCAGTATTTCCGTGGGAGCCCCTTACTTTAATAGTATTTTCTTACCCTTGCTTACGTTAGTGCTTTTTGCCATGGCGGGCACTCTTTGCTTAGGCTGGTTTAAAGCCGATAAGAAACACTTTTTCAAACGCTTGTTATTACTCATTCCTGCAGCAGTGATGGCTTATGGCATGATTTGGAATGCGTTGCAAAATGACAGTGCGTTACGTTTCCATTTCTTCGCTTATGTGTTGCTCACCCTCGCTATTTGGGTATTATTCGTCACCTTATGGCAAAATTGGGCAAAAGTAAGACTGCCCTATTTTGGGATGATTCTCGCACACTGTGGCGTGGCTATTGCGACAATGG
>CBCSVJ010000280.1:0-2188 GCA_965143545.1 uncultured Haemophilus sp.
AGGCATTATTATTGCCATATTGGCTGTTACCAAACTCATCCCCAGCAAGCAGCATGGGTACACCATTTGCCAGTAATAAAGAGCCTAACAAGCCTTTTTCCGATAAAACACGGCGTTTTTCGACCGCTCTTTGCCATTCATCAGCTAAATCCAGTTGAGAACCTTCTATGCCATGATTGTAGCTGTAATTTTCATTGCGTCCGTCACGGTTCTCTTCACCGTTAGCTTCATTGTGTTTATGGTTATAGCTCACTAAATCTCGTAACGTGAAACCATCATGAGCGGTAATAAAGTTTAAGCTACCATGCGGTAAGCGTCCTTCTCGTTTAAAAATATCGCTCGAGCCAGCAAAACGTTCTGCAAAAGCACCCACTTCACCACTTTGCCATAACCAAAAACGACACATATCATCGCGGAAACGATCATTCCATTGAGAAAAATAGGCTGGGAAATAACCAACTTGGTAACCGTAATGCCCTATATCCCAAGGCTCTGCAATTAATTTAATTTGTTGTAGAACGTCATCCTGTTCCATTTCCGCAAATAATTTTGCATTTGGATTGAAATCAGGCGTTTCACGACCAAGTACCGTGGCTAAATCAAAACGGAAACCATCTACATGGCATTCTGTTACCCAGTAACGTAAACAATCTAATACCCATTTGCGAGTGACATCATTGGCAAGATTAAGCATATTGCCGCACCCTGTCCAGTTGAGGTAGTCACCATGCTCGTTTTGCCAGTAATAGGTTTTGTCATCAATGCCACGCTGGCAAAATGTCGGAAATGATTTTTCGGATTCAGCCGTATGGTTAAATACCACATCTAAAATCACTTCAATACCTGCTTGATGCAAGGCTTTCACCATGCTTTTAAATTCGTTCAATGGTTGTTTTTGATCTGCCGCATAACTTGGTTCTAAAGCAAACATAGCTAATGGGTTATAGCCCCAATAATTGCGTAATCCTTTTTCTTGCAAATGTGGTTCATCAATGAAGAAATTCACTGGGAGCAATTCAAGGCTGGTAATACCCAATGATTTAAAGTACGCAATGTTTTCGGGGTGAGTCAATGCCGCATAAGTACCACGGATATTTTCTGGAATACGGGAATTTAATTGGCTAAATCCTTTAACATTTAATTCATACACAATGGTTTGAGCCCAAGGAATAGACGGCTTGCAATCCCCAGACCAATCAAAATGCTCATCCACAATGCGACCTTTAGGTGCAACGGCGGCATTATCTCGTTCATCATTTAACAAGAAAATTGAACGGGCTTCTGATGAACTTAAATCCGGTTTATGAGTGACCGCTTTCGCATAAGGATCAAGCATTAACTTTTGCGGATTGGCCAAAGTGCAGTCATTTTTGCCTGTGATTCTGAACGCATACTCATCATTTAACTCTATGCCTTCAATTGCCACATGCCAAATATCATCGGTTCTGCTCATGGCAAAACGGCTTTCTTTGCCATCACGGAACAAGCAAAGTTCAATAGCATCCGCCGCACTAGAAAACAGCGCAAAATTCGAAATTTTTACTCCGTTTTCCAGCGTTTGCGAATATCCCATTGGGGAAGGTTTGCCATTGTGATAAATACTAAACATCGTGTTCTTCGCTATTGTTATGCTTTATATTTTAAATAGATTGTTGCGAGTGGCGGAATGGTCACGCTAATCGAATTGTCACGTCCGTGACTTGCGATCACTTCGCTTTCTACCAAGCCGAAATTACCTACGTTTGAACCTTGATAATACATTGAGTCAGTATTCAAAATTTCTTCGTATTCACCTGCTGCATTGACCCCAATGCGATAACCTTCTCGTGGCACAGGTGTGAAGTTACTGATCACGATAATGCGATCACCATCACTGCTTTTACGTTCAAAAGCAAAGACTGAATTTTCTGCATCATCTACCACTAACCAATCAAAGCCTTCCGGTTCTCCATCTAACTCAAAGAGCGGTACATTTTTTTGATAAATTCCGTTCAAATCTTTGACTAATTGCAAGACGCCTTTATGCCATAGGCCACCATGGTTTTCGTCAAGCAAGAACCAATCCAAACTTTCTTCATAATTCCATTCGCGACCTTGAGCAAATTCATTGCCCATGAATAATAATTTCTTGCCTGGATAGCCCCACATATAACCGTAGTAAGCACGCAAGTTAGCGAATTTTTGCCAT
>CBCSVJ010000281.1:0-2176 GCA_965143545.1 uncultured Haemophilus sp.
CTGCATAAACACGGTTATTTTTCACTGCCTGTAATTCATCCCAGCCAGCACGTTGTTTGAATCCATTTAAGCGACGTTCCGCTTCTGCTTTTTCAATACCAAAGCCCATTACCATGCCTTCTTGATTTTTCTTCAATTCAGTTTCACGTCCGGTAATAATAATCGCATCCGGTTTCGCGGCTAATACTTTTTCAGCAGCTAATGTACCCCATTTACCGATTTCTGCAGGTGCAACGTTTTCTGCACCTACAAGGCTAATCATAGAGCCCCACATGCTTGAGAAGAATGTCATCCCTTGTTCAGCTGGGCCACCACGACCGAACTCTACATACACTTTCGGTTGTTTTGCTAATTTCGCATTTTTAACCGTCGTTTGAATATGTTCTACGATATCTTTGTATTCTTTCGCCATTTTCGCAGCACGATCTTTCTGCCCCGTCAATTGACCAATAATTTCCGTTGATTTGATGTGTTTATCTAAGGTTTGAGCATTGTAATCTAATACAACAATTGGAATACCCGCTTCATTGATAGCATCTAAATCAGATCCTAGCATTTCGTACTGCCAATCAGCTAAGACTAAAAGATCTGGTTTTAATGAAAGCACTTTTTCCACAGAGAACGTGCCTTCCTCTACTTCACCCACATCATCTAATTGATTCAATTTTGGCACCGCTTTGCTGAATAACTCCCAGCTTGCAGGTGCCCAAGAAGACCATACTTTCTTAGAAAAACCGACAACGTTATCTAACGCTTTGTCACCACCGACTGCCATATAATCTTGATAGTAGAAACCAAGCACCACACGTTTTGCCGGTAAATCAACAGTGACTTCACGATCAAGTATATCTTTTACTTTCACGGGATCAGCATTGGCAAAACCTGCACTTAAACCAAGAATAGTGGCAATCGCTAAAGTTGAAAAACGTCTTTTCATAAGAAAAATCTCCTGAGTAAAATTAAATAATTTAAATGATAATAATTATCGCCACGTATAGTAGCGAAAACGATTACTAAATTCAACTCAGACGTTTAATTATTCTTCGTAAGCTTCGTCAGTTAATGTTTTTAAGAATGCTTCTAATGCGTTAATCTCTTCATCTGTAAGCGGTTTTGCTTTTAAAACATCAGGATTGATGGTTTGAGCATATTCGGCTTTATCCCACGCTTTTCCTGTTTCAGGATTCACTTTACGATTAGGATTATTGAAACTGTCTTTAAATAGTAAAACGGTTTTTAAATCGCGGAAAACACCGTTATGCATATAAGGCGCAGTAACACCAATGTTACGCAAAGTTGGCACTTTAAATTTGCCTTTTTGCTTTTCATCGCCTTTCACCATCGGATTATCCAATAATCCATTATCCACAAAATCGGCAGCTAATTTGTTGTGCTTAATTAATTCTTGATTACTTGGTACGCCGATATTGAAATAGCGGTAATTTGTAAAGGTTTCTTTTGCTGAATTCGCTTCACTTGATTGGTGGCAGTTACTACAATTTGTGCGTGTTTTATCGAAAAATAATGCCTTACCTTCGGCTTCAAGTGCGGTCAATTCTGCTTCACCTTTTAAAGCACGATCATATTTTGAAGAGAATGGCGCAAATAATTCCTGTTTTTCGAACTCACCAATGGCTTTTTCCATAATGGCATAAATCTTGTCGGTATCTGCCCAAATGCTTTCGCCATAAAGATCTGTAATAGGTTTGTAATAGGTCGGATCTGCTTTTAAACGTTCAACAATAGCTTTCTTATCTGGCATGCCCATTTCTACTGGGTTTACTGGTGGCCCACCTGCTTGCTCAGCCAAATCTTTCGCACGACCATCCCAGAACTGTCCGCCTACATAATCTTGAATTTTTTTATCAAAATGAAAATCCGGTGAGAACATTGCATAAAGTGCTGTATTGGCATTTCGATTACCATGAAGATGAGGATTATCCCCTTCTGAGACCATTTGATTTGCAGAATTCTTACGTTGATCCACAAAGGCGGTATCTGGGCTATGGCAAGTCGAACAACTTTGTGTTTTATTAAAAGAAATAGACTTATCAAAAAACAGCACTTCACCCAGTGCTTTATAGTCCAATTCTTTTTTTGCTGCTTGATCAGCCAATGCATAATTACTCTGCATCAAAGGTGCAAACAGTAAAATAGAAAGCCATTTTTTTTGCAT
>CBCSVJ010000282.1:0-2175 GCA_965143545.1 uncultured Haemophilus sp.
AGTCCAGCAAGCAGACCACCAACGAAGGCATCGCCTGCACCCGTTGTATCAACCGGCTGTAAGGCTTTGCCTGAAATTACATCTTTCTTACCTTCTAAGTGATAGAGTGCGCCATCTTTACCCAAAGTCACAATAATTAATTTTTCAGGATAAAGTGCGGTCACTTTTTCAAAAGCTTTTTCAAGGCTGTCAGTATTAGTCAAAAGCGTTAATTCTTCTTCAGAGAATTTTAATACGTCAGCCAACGCAACCGCTTCCATGACCACGGTTTTCATTTCTTCTAAGCTAGGCCAAAGTGATTCACGTAAATTAGGGTCAAAAGAGAAGAAACCGCCAGCAGCTTTAATACGACGAATCGCTTCAAAAGTCGCTTCGCGAGATGGATTATTGATTAGCGCGATAGAGCAGCAATGTAGCCATTCACCTTGTTGGAAAGGCGGTAAATCGCTGGCTTGTAAGAACTGGTCCGCACTAGGATTTACCATAAAGGTGAAGCTGCGTTCGCCATTATCTAAACCAACCACAACAGTAGAGGTGCGATGTTGTGGATCTAAAATCATATGTTGTGTATTCACATTTTCCGCATTTAAGGTATCTTGCATAAATTGGCCAAGCGGATCGTTACCTACACGACCAATAAAGGCACTCGGGCTGCCTAAGCGTGCCACGCCAACAGCCACATTTGCAGGGGCACCACCGGCACAACGTAAATAATGATTTTCACCGTCAGGAATAAGATCGACAACCGCATCGCCGGTTACCCAGATTTTTTGGCTCATTTAATTTTCCTTCTATTGTGGATATCAGTTAAAAAATAACCGCACTTAAAAAAGAGCGGTCATTTCCATAGGTGTTTTATGCGATGGTTACGCGTGCGAATTTACGCTTACCGACTTGGTAAACATTTGTGCCTTTTGGCGCGTTGGCTTTCATGTCTTCGACTTTTTCACCGTTAATTTTCACACCACCTTGTTTCGCTGAGCGAATTGCTTCAGAAGTAGAAGGAACCAGTCCTGCTTCTTTTAATAAGGTTGCTAAACCAATTTCGCCTTCAAAGGTGAATTCAGGCATTTCATCCGGCATTGCACCTTTTTGGAAACGGTTAATAAACTCTTGCTCTGCCGCATCAGCCGCAGCTTCATCATGGAAACGTGCGATGATTTCTTTTGCTAATAAAATTTTCACGTCACGTGGGTTTTTACCATTTGCCACTTCTGCTTTTAATTCCGCAATTTCAGTGAGAGGACGGAAAGAAAGTAAGTTATACCAATCCCACATTAATTCATCAGAGATCGACATGATTTTACCGAACATATCGCTTGGTGCATCTGTCACGCCGATGTAGTTACCTAATGATTTAGACATTTTCTTCTCACCATCTAAACCAACAAGTAATGGAAGCGTAATTGCTACTTGAGGTTTTTGACCGGCTGATTTTTGTAATTCACGACCGACAAGTAAGTTGAATTTTTGGTCTGTACCACCTAGCTCCACGTCAGCTTCTAATGCAACAGAGTCATACCCTTGTAATAAAGGATAAATAAATTCGTGAATTGCGATAGGTTGGTTATTACCAAAACGTTTTTTGAAATCATCACGTTCTAGCATACGCGCTACGGTGTAGTTACTTGCTAAACGGATCATCCCTTCAGTACCCAATTTACCCAACCATTCAGAGTTGAATACGATTTTTGTTTTTTGTGGGTCTAGAATTTTGTAAATTTGTTCTTTATAGGTTTCCGCATTGCGAAGTACGTCTTCACGACTAAGCGGTGGGCGAGTGGTATTTTTACCAGATGGGTCACCGACCATACCCGTGAAATCACCGATTAAGAAATAGACTTCGTGGCCTAATTGTTGGAATTGACGAAGTTTGTTTAATACCACGGTATGCCCTAAGTGAATATCCGGAGCAGTAGGGTCTGCACCAAGTTTAATTTTAAGTGGGCGATTTTCTTTCAGATTTTCGATTAAATCCGCTTCAGAAAGAATCTCATCAGTACCGCGTTTTAGTTCTGCGAGAACGGTATTAATATCAGTCATTCTATTTCCTAATGTTATTTCAATATTAAAGGCTACATTATAGAGAATATGGCTGAAATGAAAAGATTGAGATGAAAAAAAACGCCTATTTGTGGGGAAATAGGCGTGAAGTTGGAGTGATTATCTGTTTGT
>CBCSVJ010000283.1:0-2172 GCA_965143545.1 uncultured Haemophilus sp.
AATATCGGCTGCAACAAAGACTAAATCTGCTGCAGCAATTTCTTCAGGAGTAATTTCATTACCTGCGCCCACTTGACCACGCGTTTCTACTTTTACCTGCCAACCTTGTTTTTTCGCATAGGTTTCAATGGCTTCAGTAGACATAAAGGTATGCGCAACCCCTGTCGGACAAGCTGTCACCGCGACAATATTTTTGACACCAGAAACGCCGCCAAATCCAACCGCACTTTGAGCCGGTTGAATATAGTCCACTGCTTGATTGAGAGCATTCGTCAGCGTGACTTCAGGTGAAGCAATCGCCGAATCTTCATTGACTAAAAAGACTTTTTTGCCCACAAGATCAGCAGAGTTTGGCAAAGTAGATCCGAAAACAATCACTAAATCCGCCTCTTTGGCTTGCTCAACCACAGTATGATTGGCTTTTTTCGCTGCCATGCTCAATGCTTGGCGAAGTAAATAGGCTTTTGCCGCACCAATTTGCGGAGATTGAGTTAAAAACAAATTCATTACATTATCCTTCAATCACAGAAATTTTGACATTCGCCAGAATTGGCTCAAGCAAGGCGATATCGCTCACGCCCACATTACTTTGTGAAACCGCAAAGGCGGAAACTGCACTTGCAAACGCTAAGGTTTCCGCTTGAGACAAGCCTTTTTCAATACCGTAAATTAAGCCTGCCACCATAGAATCACCAGCCCCTACGGTGCTCACCACGTTTTCACATTTAAGTGGTTGAGCTTGAATAACAGCTTGATCACTCAGCCATAAAGAACCATTCGCGCCCATCGAAATAATCACATTAGCAATGCCTTCTGCTTTAAGTTTTTTAGCCGCCGCAATAATTTCATCAAGAGAATTTAACGGATGACCAATCCACGCTTCCAATTCGCGATGATTTGGTTTTACCAACCAAGGGCTAGCTTTTAACCCTGCTGTAAGTGCCGCATTACTGCTATCTAATACGACTTTCACACCAGCTTGATGCAACTGCTTAAGCCAATCCGCGAACAATTCAGGACTCACACCTCGCGGTAAACTGCCACATACCGCAACAATATCAAAGTTTTGACAATACGCTAATGAATCTGCTGTAAATTGCTGCCAAGCTTCTGGGGTGATTTGATAACCTAAGAAATTTAGGTCCGTCACATCGGCTTCGGTTTCCGTAATTTTTACGTTAATGCGAGTTTTACCTGCTACGCGATGAAATTTGTCTTCTAAGCCTTGTTTTTTAAATAGGGTTTCGAAATCACCGACGTTATCTTCCCCTAAGAAGCCACCAACGGCCACCTCTACGCTCAAGTCTTTCAACACCTTGGCAACATTAATGCCTTTTCCGGCAGGGAAAAGACCGAGCGTTTCAACAGTATTCACTTCGCCGATTTCAATACGCGGCAAACGCCCGACTAAGTCGTAAGCGGCATTTAAGGTAATTGTTGCTACTTTTGCCATCACTTACTCCTTACCTTCACCTAAACCGCTTTCAATGACTGCACCAATACCGTCAATCGCTTGTTGAGCTTCTTCACCACTCGCCACAAAACGTAAGCGGTGACCTTTCACGACACCGAGCGCCACAATTTTCATTAGACTTTTTGCACTGACTAATTGGGTATCACGATCTAAGTTTTGTACCGCAACAGACGCATTGTATTTTTTCACTTCATTAACCAGTACCGCACTTGGACGAGCATGTAAACCGTGTTCATTACGAATCATAAATACGGCTTCAATAGCATCTGCTGGTAAACCTGTTTTGTCTTCGTGAATTTGTGGTGCGTGCTCAGTGCTCACTTCAATGGTATCCGGTTCAGCTGGTGGCACGGCAGAGACAGCTTCGCCAAGCCCACTCGCAATAATCTTACCTAACGCTTCAATAGCTTGTTTCGCATCATCACCTTCAGCAACAAAACGTAAGCGATGACCTTGAGTGACACCTAATGCCACAATTTTCATCAAGCTTTTTGCACTAACTGGTGCGGTTTCTCGAGTAAGATTTTGTACGGTAATCTTGGAGGCGAATTTTTTCACTTCATTAACAAGCACAGCACTTGGACGAGCATGTAAACCATGTTCATTACGAATCGTAAAGGTCCCAATCACTGCACCTGTAGCAATTTGACCTTCAGATTGAGTAGCTGCTGCAACAGGCACTTTACCGCCATTAAGTG
>CBCSVJ010000284.1:0-2164 GCA_965143545.1 uncultured Haemophilus sp.
CGTTCACCCACGTTCACGAATAGGCTTTCATCATCAATATTGAGTGGCTCTAAGCCCGATAAACGCATCGCGGTTTTAATTTTAGGTAATTTACGCGGTGCAATACCTTGCATGGCATCGGCAAAGGCTTTGATATGCTCTGGTGTCGTACCGCAACAACCGCCGACAATGTTTACAAAGCCACTTTCGGCCCATTCTTTAAGGTATGCAGCCATCTCTTCTGCACCTAAATCATAGCCACCAAAGGCATTTGGTAAGCCTGCATTTGGGTGGACGGAAACATAGGTTTCGCTGATTTTAGACAGTTGTTCAACATATTGGCGAAGTTCTTTCGGGCCGAGCGCACAGTTCAAACCAAACGTCAGTGGTTTAGCGTGGCGAAGCGAGTTGTAGAACGCTTCGGTGGTTTGCCCAGAAAGCGTACGGCCGGAAGCATCGGTAATGGTGCCGGAAATCATAATCGGCAATTCCACACCTAATTCTTCAAACACGGTTTCGATGGCAAACACCGCTGCTTTGGCATTTAGCGTGTCGAAAATGGTTTCGATCATAATTAAATCGGCACCGCCTTCAATTAAGCCTCGTGTGGCTTCTGAATAGGCGTCCACCAATTCCATAAAGGTGACGTTACGGAAACCGGGGTCGTTTACGTTCGGAGAAATGGACGCGGTGCGGTTCGTTGGGCCAAGAATCCCCGCGACGAATCTTGGTTTTTCCGGTGTGCTGTATTTATCTGCGGCTAAACGCGCCAGTTTCGCGCCGGCAAAGTTGAGTTCGTAAGCAATAGATTGCAAGTCGTAATCCGCTTGTGCAATGGTGGTGGAGCTGAACGTATTGGTTTCGATAATGTCTGCGCCGGCTTCTAAATATTTTTCGTGAATGGCGGAAATCAACAGCGGCTGGGTGAGGGTCAGCAAATCATTATTGCCACGTAAATCCACCGCACTTTCTTTAAAGCGTTCACCACGGAAATCCGCTTCGGTGAGTTTATATTTTTGGATCATCGTCCCCATTGCACCATCTAAAATAAGGATGCGTTCAGCGAGGGATTTTTTTAGTAATTCGGTTTGATTATGTGACATAGACAGCTCTTTTTAAAATCAATCAATATTGGTCGGAATAATAGGGATAAGCATGGATACTGTCAAATAAAAGGGTGGAAAGTGCGGTAAAAAAATGGAATGTTTTCAAAAAGAAAGGCGGACAAATTGTCCGCCGAATGGTTAGCAATATTTGCTGTCCGAGTAAAAAAACAGATTAACGTAAAAATGCCGGAATATTTTTTTCGTATTCACTGATGGCATCTTCGTGTTGTAACGTCAAACCGATGTTATCCAAGCCGTTTAACAAACAATGACGGCGGAATTCATCCAGTTCAAAGTGATAGACTTTGTCACCTACAGTGACAGTCATCGCTTCCAAATCTACATGGATTTGTTTGCCTTCATTTGCCCACACCCATTGGAAGATTTCTTCCACTTCTTCTTCGCTTAAACGAATCGGTAACATGTGGTTATTTAAACTGTTGTTATAGAAAATATCCGCAAAACTTGGTGCGATCATCACTTTGAAACCGTAATCGGCTAATGCCCAAGGCGCGTGTTCACGAGAAGAACCACAGCCAAGGTTTTTACGCGCTAATAAAATGGTCGCGCCTTGATATTGTGGATAGTTCAGCACGAAATCTGGGTTTGGCTTGGTGCCTTCTACATCCAAATAACGCCATTCATGGAATAAGTGTTTGCCGAAACCTACGCGGGTAATGGCTTGTAAAAATTGTTTTGGAATAATCGCATCCGTGTCCACGTTTGCCGCATCCAATGGCACTACTAGGCCTGAAAGTTGTTTAAATCCTGCCATTTTCTGCTCCTTAGTTTAATGTGACGTCACGAATATCAACGAATTTACCGAACATTCCCGCTGCGGCAGCCATCGCAGGGCTCACTAAGTGAGTGCGACCATTACGACCTTGACGACCTTCAAAGTTACGGTTTGATGTAGAAGCACAGCGTTCCCATTCACCTAAACGGTCATCGTTCATGCCTAAACACATTGAGCAGCCAGGATTACGCCATTCAGCGCCCGCTTCGATAAAGATTTTATCCAAGCCTTCTTTTTCTGCTTGCTCTTTCGGTGGGTATGACATTGGTCAATCTGCTGGGCC
>CBCSVJ010000285.1:0-2146 GCA_965143545.1 uncultured Haemophilus sp.
TCTCATGTTGCCTACTGGAATTAATCTGTATGTATTGATCGTACTGATTTTCTTTGTGGGGATTCAGCTAAGAAATAACGGTATTTCCTTAAAAGAGGCCCTTTTCAATAAACGAGGTTTCCAAACGGGGATGGTGTTTACTTTTACTTCATTATTAGGTGGCGTGATTGCCGCTTTTGTTTTAGCAATGCCAATTACACAAGGACTGGCGTTTGCTTCTGGAATGGGGTGGTATTCGTTATCCAGTGTAGTATTGACCAATGCATGGGGACCTGTACAGGGCAGTATTGCCTTTTTTAATGATTTATCCCGAGAAATTGTCAGTTTATTTGTCATCCCATTATTTATGCGCCATTTTCGTTCGACTGCAATTGGGATTACGGGTGCTACTGCAATAGATTGCACTTTGCCAATTATCCAAAAAGCGGGAGGCATTGAAGTCACGCCAATTGCGATTTCATTCGGCTTTGTGACGAATATTCTGCCACCATTGTTATTGGTTTTCTTTTCCAGTATTCCGCTATAAAAAAGAAATACCAAAAAACAAAAGAGTTAATTGTTATTTTTCGATTAACTCTTTTTCTTATATTTTAATGTTAGGGATTATCAGCTTGTCTATGCATGGCAATAACCGCCTGACCTAAACTGAGTCCGCCATCACCCATCGGTAATTTATGCGCACTTAGTACATGGAATTCGCTCAAATTTTCTTTTAATAAGCGACGTAGCAGTTGGTTATGCATCACACCACCAGATAACACGATGGTACGACATTGGTGTTGTCGTGCTTGGTTTGCAGCAAGTTCAGCAAAACCTTGGGCAAGAGCACAATGAAAGGCAAAGGCTTTATCTTCAACAGAAGCATGATAATTCAACCAACTTTGCCAAAAGTAAGCCAAATCCAGTTTATTGCCGATAAGTGGCATTTTTACTGGAATATTGACCGCACTTTGTGCTTGGATAGTCAATGATGAGGTGTTTGCTAGCGCTTCGAGATGGCAAGCCGCTTCACCTTCCCAAGAAACAATGCTTGGAGCAATACCGAGAGCATAAGCTACGGCGTCAAATAAACGCCCCGCAGATGATATAGGTGGGCAATTTAGTCCGCGCTCAATGGCATTGACTAGTATTTGCCAATTTGGTTCAGTGCAAGTTTTTGTGAGTATTTCTTGCCATTGTGGAACAAATTGATGCAGGTGAGCCAGCCAGTTACGCCAAGGTTGTTTGGCCGCAAGATCGCCGCCCGGTAGTGCAACAGCCGGCAGACCACCTAAATATTGACTATGCTGATAATCAACAAGTAGGCATTCACCTCCCCAAAGTTGTCCATTTTCGCCCATGCCGATACCGTCTAGTGCAAGACCAATAACAGGTTCATTACAATTGTGTTCGGCCATTACGCTGACAATATGAGCATGATGATGTAGTACTTCTATTGGTGTGATTTGTTGCTGTTCGGCAAGTTGTTTACCAATGGAAGATGAAAAATAGCCAGGGTGAGCATCGACAGCGATAATGTCTGGTTTAAATTGATAAATATTTTGAAATAATTCAAGATTTTCACTTAATTGTGACCGCACTTGCTCATTTGCTGTGTCGCCAATATGCTGGCTCAGTACGGCTTTATTGTGACGTAGTAAGCAGAATGTATTTTTCAGATCAGAACCTAACGCCAACACATTTTTTGTGCTTTGTGTTTCAAGTGGTATTTCATCGGGCACGTAGCCACGAGCACGACGTAGCGTTTCTAACCCATCGAAGGCAACACGAACAAGGCTATCATCGGCACGTTGTAAAATATCGCGATTGTGACAAAGATAAAAATCCGCTAAATCAGCTAATTGTTCCACAGCATGTTCATTTTTCAGTACGGGAGGTTGCCCGCTTGCATTCGCAGACGTCATCACGAGGGGACGATTAACCGCACGTAATAACAAATGTTGTAGTGGATTACTTGGAAGCATGACGCCGATTTCTTGCAAGTTAGGCGCAATATTATCAGCAATATTGGGTACTTTATGTTTTGCTAGCAGTACAATCGGTGCAGCGCTGCTGGTTAGCAATTCTGTTTCTTGAGAACTCAAATCCTGTAAAATCTGCAGATCAGGCACCATAATGGCTAATGGTTTTGTGGGACGATGCTTCC
>CBCSVJ010000286.1:0-2142 GCA_965143545.1 uncultured Haemophilus sp.
CTCAGCACTGCGCATTGTGATTGAAACATGTAATGGATGAGCTAAATCCTGAATGTTTACTGCAACAATGCAGCGGGAGTCCACAATATGTTGGCTTGCCACTTTCCCGAAAAATTGATTGCGTGCGCTACTTTGTAAGGAGAATTTTGCCGTTGCTGAAAGGAGACTGTTTAGCGGGATCGTCTCATCTTGCAGAATATGAAAGGCGTGCTCTTGTGTTTGTTCGAGCAAATCATAAAGCTGCAGTAAACGCTCAGCATAAGTGGTTAATGAAGTACCGCCCCCATTTTTCCCACCGATATTACGTTCTAAAAGCGGTTTGGGGCTGATTTTATTCATTGCCTCAAGGTGATCCCAAGCACTTTTATAGCTCACTTTAGCGTTTTTGGCCGCTTGGTTGATTGAGCCACATTCTTTAATTTCTTTTAAGAGGCGAACACGTTTTGGATCAATAAATAATTCTTGATGAAGTTTGATCGTCAGTAAAATTTCAGTTTGTTTCATCATCTCCTCCTAATACACAATTCTGTTTATTTTACTTGATCTTTAAGTTTTTCTGTATGCTTATTTAAAAATTCAAGTTATAATTTACTCGTAGTATATTTTTTTATATATGGTTTCATTTATATAGGAGATAAATAATGAAATTAACTAAATTTACAACCGCACTTTTAATTGCAGGCATGGGCGTATCTTTTGCGGCATCAGCAAAAGTGACTGTATTTGCTGCTGCTTCAATGACTGATGCGTTACAACAAATTGCGGATCAATATCAAACTGAAAAGCCGAATAATACCGTTGTTTTCTCTTTTGCTTCTTCTTCCACCCTTGCAAAACAAGTTGAAGAAGGTGCACCTGCAGACTTATTTATTTCAGCAAGCAACAAATGGATGAAATATTTATCAGATAAGAATCTCACTGTAAAAGAAACTGAAAAAGTCATAGCTGGCAACGAATTAGTATTAATTGCACCAGCTAAAAGTGCCGCTAATTCAGTGGATATTGCAAAAGGTGAATGGATCAAAGGCTTAAAAGACAGCTATTTATCTGTAGGTGATCCTGCGCACGTTCCTGCAGGACAATATGCAGAAGAATCATTAACCAAATTAAATTTATGGGATCAAGTTAAAGATAAATTAGCGCGTGCGAAAGACGTGCGTGGTGCGTTAGCCTTAGTTGAACGCGCTGAAGCGCCTTACGGTATTGTATACAGCACCGATGCGAAAGTGAGTAACTCAGTGAAAACAGTCGGCGTATTCCCGAAAGACAGTTATAAACCAGTTGAATATCCCGTTGCGATTTTAAAAGATCATGACAACACGGATACCCGTGATTTCCTTAATTACTTAGAATCGAGCGCAGCGAAAAAAATATTTGTTGAATATGGTTTCTCTGTGAAATAATGAGCTCAGACTTTATAAAGAAAGGACAGGCAACTGTCCTTTTTGTTATCTCTGAAGAAATTTCGTCATATCGATATATACACAAGGAAATATTTTGCTCTCTTGGTTTCAATTAAGCCCGATGGAATGGGATGCGATTCACCTAAGCATGAGTGTCGCATTGAGTTCTATGCTTTGGAGTTTGCCCTTCGCAATTTTTATTGCTTGGTTACTGGCTCGTAAGGAATTTTATGGTAAGTCGCTGGTTACAGGAATTATTCATCTGCCTTTGGTGTTACCGCCGGTGGTAATCGGTTATTTATTATTAGTCGTCATGGGACGTAATGGCTTTATTGGCAAGTATTTATATCAATGGTTTGGCTTATCCTTTGGCTTTAGCTGGAAGGGGGCAGTATTAGCTTCAGCGGTGGTGGCATTTCCATTGGTCGTACGAGCGATACGTCTTTCCTTGGAAAGCATTGATTTTAAATTAGAGCAAGCCGCACAAACACTTGGCGCTTCCCCTTGGCGAGTCTTTTTTACAATCACGCTACCTCTTTCTCTCCCAGGTGTATTGGCGGGTTTAGTATTAGGTTTTGCACGCTCTTTAGGAGAGTTTGGTGCGACTATTACTTTCGTTTCCAATATTGCGGGGGAGACCCAAACCATTCCTTTAGCGATGTATTCATTTATCCAAACACCTGGCGCAGAAGCACAAACTGCACGCCTTTGTTTGTTTGCGGTGATCCTTTCATTAATT
>CBCSVJ010000287.1:0-2138 GCA_965143545.1 uncultured Haemophilus sp.
ATTCCCGCTGCGCCAGGTAAGTTAGGTTCGCTTCGTCTTTATCATGCGTTAGCATAAAAATTTAATGGGAAATTAGACCACACTTCTGCACAACAAGGCATTGAGTGGTTTGCTGAACACGTTGAAGATGCGAAGAAAAATCCTGGCAAACACCCGAATATTGATTTATTGTTTAAGGTAACGGCGGAGGATGTCATTTATTCGCTTGTGCCATTAAAATAATTTGAAAATTTTTAGTGATTAATCTGAACTTTCAATCGTTAAAAACTGTCAAATAAAACAAATTGAGGTATAATGACAACAGTTGTTATACAATAACAAATAAGTAATGAGTCGGGGCGTCGCTCCGCATGCTGTGAGGAGAAGAATGAATAAAGAAACTCAAATGATGTTAGTACCTCAAGGTAGCATCGAAGGTTATATTCGAGCAGCAAACGAATATCCGATGCTGACTGCAGAGGAAGAAAAAAGCTTAGCAGAACGTTTGTATTATGACGGTGATATTGAAGCAGCGAAAAAGTTAGTTTTATCACACTTACGTTTTGTTATTCATGTTGCGCGTGGTTATTCAGGTTATGGATTACCGCAAGCAGATTTAATTCAAGAAGGTAATATCGGATTAATGAAAGCGGTAAAACGTTTTAATCCGGAAGTGGGTGTTCGCCTTGTGTCTTTTGCGGTGCATTGGATTAAAGCTGAAATCCATGAATATGTCCTTCGCAACTGGCGTATTGTGAAAGTCGCTACCACAAAAGCACAACGTAAATTGTTCTTTAACCTACGTAAAACTAAACAACGTTTAGGTTGGTTCAATGAAAACGAAGTGGATATGGTGGCGAATGAGCTTGGCGTATCAAAAGAAGATGTCATCGAAATGGAATCCCGTATGACAGGGGCTGATGTCGGCTTTGATTTACCAACAGACGATGATGACGAAGCTTATGCACCTTCTTTATATTTAGAAGATAAAAGCTCAAACTTTGCGGCAGAACTTGAAAGCGAAAACTTTGAAGAACAAGCCACAGAAAAATTAGGTACAGCCTTAGCCAATCTTGACGAACGTAGCCAAGATATTATTAAAGCACGTTGGTTAGATGATGATAAAGCCACCCTTCATGATCTTGCAGCAAAATATAATGTGTCTGCAGAACGTATTCGTCAGCTTGAAGCAAACGCACTGAAAAAACTTAAAAGTGCGGTTGATTTCTAAGCCGTTTTGATAAAAAGAAACCTGTCGATTATCGACAGGTTTTTTTATTTATTTCTTTTTGGATTTTCCCCACATTTTATCTTCTTGGCCTCGCCATAAACGCTGAATATTGTCGTGGTGGCGATAAATCAGCAAGCAGCAAACTAAGGCAACGGGGAAGGTAAATTCCGGTTTAAGCCACCACACATAAAATGGCACGAGAAGTGCTGTAATGACCGCACTTAATGAAGAATAACGGCTAATTAAGAAGACTAACAACCACGTACCTAGCGTTGAACCAGCGACGCCCCAAGAGATGGGCGCAATCGCACCGAATGCAGTCGCCACACCTTTCCCGCCTTTAAACTGAAAGAAAATAGGGAAGATATGTCCTAAACACGCACCCAAGGCAACCATGCCTAATTCAAATTGCGTGAGCCCTAAATAATAACCCGCCCAAACCGGTAACATCCCTTTCAAAATATCGCAAATTAATACCGCGAGCGCCGCCCAACGTCCGCCAATACGCAATACATTGGTTGCACCAGGGTTATGAGAGCCGTTTTTTCGTGGGTCAGGTAAGCCTGCTACCTTACAAATCAAAATTGCACTGGAAATCGAACCCAGTAAATAAGCAAAAATCATATAAAAAAGGGCAAATAGGCTCATTTTGTGCTCCATAATCTTGATTGTATTTGAAAAACTTGTTCGTTATTTTAACCAAACTTGATAGCATAAGCCCACTATATTTTTACAGGAATGAGAGATGGATCGTATTTTTATTGAAGAATTAGTGGTCTTCGCACAAATTGGCGTGTATGACTGGGAACAACAAATTAAACAAAAGCTTGTTTTTGATTTGGAAATGGCGTGGGATTGTCAAAAAGCCGCAGAAACAGATGATGTGCAATACTGCCTCAATTATGCGGAAGTGAGCCAATTTATTTTA
>CBCSVJ010000288.1:0-2136 GCA_965143545.1 uncultured Haemophilus sp.
ATGAAAGTGATTGCGATGACAGGTAAAGATGGCGGTAAAATGGCCGGCTTAGCGGATGTTGAAATTCGTGTGCCACACTTCGGTTATGCAGATCGTATTCAAGAAATCCACATCAAAGTGATTCATATTTTGATGATGTTAGTTGAATTTGAGATGGCGAAAGAGGCCTAATTCGCGATAAGTGCGGTTTAAAATTCAATGATTTAAAGATCCCAAAAACTTTTTTGGGATTTTTTCACAAAAATACTTGCATAATTAATCATTAAAAAGTAATATTTATTCATTCTTAAGAATCAAGAGAGGATAGCAGTAAACTTAGTATGGCGATTAGTGTTAAAAATTTGAATTTCTTTTATGGTTCATCACAGGCATTGTTTGATATCAATCTTGATGCACAAGAAGGCGATACCGTGGTGTTACTTGGACCAAGTGGCGCAGGAAAAAGTACGTTAATCCGTACATTAAATTTATTAGAAGTGCCGACCTCTGGCGAATTGCATATTGCGAATAATCATTTTGATTTGTCTCAAGCGAATAATAATCCGAAAGCTATTCGTAAACTTCGTCAAGATGTGGGAATGGTATTTCAACAATATAATCTTTGGCCACATTTAACGGTGATTGAAAACCTGATTGAAGCGCCGAAAAAAGTGTTAGGCATTAGCGAGGAAGAAGCGAAAAAAGATGCATTAGAACTTTTAAAACGGTTACGTTTAGAAGAGCATGCAGATCGTTTCCCGCTTCACTTATCAGGCGGTCAGCAACAGCGTGTAGCCATTGCTCGAGCATTAATGATGAAACCGCAAGTATTATTATTTGATGAGCCAACGGCAGCACTGGATCCTGAAATTACAGCTCAAGTTGTTGATATCATTAAAGAACTTCAACAAACAGGTATTACTCAGGTGATTGTGACCCACGAAGTGAACGTGGCACAAAAAGTGGCGACCAAGGTCGTCTATATGGAACAAGGTAAGATTATTGAAATGGGCAATGCAGATTGCTTTGATAATCCAAAAACCGAACAATTTAAACAATATCTTTCACACTCAGAATAAGGAAACACAACATGAAAAAATTACTTTTAAGCGCAATGTTAATGGGCTCAGCTTTTGCTGCAAATGCACAAGAAATCACTTTCGCTATGGAGCCTAGCTACCCGCCATTTGAAACAACAAATGAAAAAGGTGAAATTATCGGTTTTGATGTGGATGTAGCGAATGCAATTTGTAAGGAAATCCAAGCGACTTGTCATTTCAAAAGCCAATCTTTTGATGCATTAATTCCAAGCTTGAAAGCAAAACGTTTTGATGCAGCGATTTCTGCAATGGATATTACTGAAGCGCGCGCAAAACAAGTTTCATTTTCTAATGCGTATTATGACAGCACAGCAAGTTATGTTGCTTTAAAAGGCAAAGCAGATTTAGCTTCAGCAAAAACAATTGGTGTTCAAAACGGAACAACATTCCAACAATATACCGCAGCAGAAACCAAGCAATATAATGCAAAATCTTATGCAAGCTTACAAGATGCGATCTTAGACTTAAAAAATGGCCGTATTGATATCATCTTCGGTGATACAGCCGTATTGTCTGATATGATTTCTAAAGAGCCTGAAATTCAATTTGTTGGCGAGAAAGTGACTAACAAAAAATATTTCGGTAATGGTTTAGGTATCGCGGTGAATAAATCAAGCAAAGAATTGCTAGAAAGCTTAAATAAAGGTTTAGAAACTGTGAAAGCAAATGGTGAATACCAAAAAATCTATGACAAATGGATGACAAAATAATCTATGTTTTATGATTATCTTACATTAATTGGACATGCAGCCCTAATGACCTTAGGGCTTGCTATTTGCTCGTTAATTGTCGGTTTATTGCTCAGTATTATTTTTACGGCTTTAGAAGCGAATAAATATGTATTTATTGCGAAACCAGCTTCTGTTGTGATCGCTTTATTGCGTGGTTTACCGGAAATTTTAGTGGTTCTACTGATTTATTTTGGTTCAACCCAAGTAGTAGAAATGCTGACGGGTGAGTATATTGAATTCAGCGCCTTTGGTTGTGGTGTATTTGCATTGTCTTTGATTTTTGCCTCTTATGCTGTTATGATTTAGTTAACAAAATACGAACCTCC
>CBCSVJ010000289.1:0-2123 GCA_965143545.1 uncultured Haemophilus sp.
TTTCACACAGAAATGTGTTGCTTTAACATACACCGCCACATCATAGGTTTCTAAAATGGTTTGAAATGCCGTTAAAAGCTGTTCGGTTAAACGCTCTTGTACTTGTGGACGTTGCGCAAAAAACGCCACAATGCGATTGATTTTAGACAAGCCAATCACCCAATCTTTTGGATAATATGCCACAGCAACATTGCCATCAATTGTCACAAAATGATGCTCACAAGTACTGGTTAAGGTGATGTCATTCACCTGCACCATTTCGCTCACTTTCATTTGGTTTTTGATTTTCGTCATTTTCGGGAAATTGGCATAATCCATTCCACTGAAAATTTCATCAATAAACATTTTGGCTAAGCGATTTGGTGTTTCTTCTAGGCTATCATCACGCAGATCTAACCCAATCAATTTCATCACTTCACGCATATGCGAAGCAATCGCCACACGGCGCTCATCTTTACATTGAGTCGGATCAATCATTGGTGTTTCGATGCCTTTGGCAACCAAGGCGCGGCGTACATTTTCCGCATCAGGTGAAATCGCGTTCATTCACTTTCCATTTATAAAAAAATAATGCGACATTTTAGCAAAAGATGAATTATTCGTAAAATGCGAAAAATCACCCTAATTTATTAATTTCCTTCATATTGTATTTCGGGCTACAATATATCCACTTTTATTTCGCTCAACCCAAAGGATTGATTATGTTGCCACTTGAAGATGCCTTGGCGCAAATGCTCAACCAACTTCCCTTCCCAACAAAAACTGAAACACTGGCTTTAACTGAAGCCGCGGATCGTGTCTGTGCGGAAGATGTAATTTCTCCAATTAACGTGCCTTCTTTTGATAACTCCGCGATGGATGGCTATGCGGTTCGTTTAGCTGATTTACAGCAATCTATGACACTTTCTGTTGCGGGAAAATCCTTTGCAGGCAATCCATTTCAAGGGGAATGGGGAGCACAAAGTGCGGTCAGAATTATGACAGGTGCGATGATCCCTGAAGGTACCGATGCAGTAGTTATGCAAGAAGATGTCACCGTCAATGAAGATGGTTCTGTTACCTTTGCGGCCTTGCCTAAACCCAATCAGAATATTCGCCGTATTGGTGAAGATGTGAAAAAAGGTGATGTGGTATTACATCAAGGCGATGAGTTAAATGCCGTTTCTTTACCTTTACTTGCTTCATTAGGTATTGCTGAAGTCAAAGCTTACCCTCGCTTAAAAGTAGCAGTGCTTTCAACGGGTGATGAATTAGTGCCTGTTGGCAAACCATTAGAAGCGGGACAAATCTACGATACCAACCGTTTCACCGTGAAATTAATGCTAGAAAAATTAAATTGTGACGTGCTCGACTTCGGTATTCTGCCAGATAACCAAGCAGAATTTGAAGCGGCTTTTGTGCAAGCACAAGCCCAGGCCGATCTTGTGATCACAAGCGGTGGCGTTTCGGTGGGTGAGGCTGATTTCACGAAAACTGTGTTAGAAAAAGTAGGCCAAGTGAATTTCTGGAAAATAGCAATGAAACCCGGCAAACCATTTGCTTTCGGTAAATTAGAAAATGCTTGGTTCTGTGGTTTACCTGGCAATCCGGTCTCTGCATTAGTAACATTCTATCAATTAGTTCAACCGGCTATTGCCAAATTAAGCGGTAAAAAACTCCCGAAAAAACAACCGCACTTCCAAGCAATTGCCCAAACCAATTTGAAGAAATCACCAGGACGTTTAGATTTCCAACGCGGTTTCTATCAAATTAATGAAAATGGTCAACTTGAAGTGCACCCTGTTGGTTTCCAAGGCTCACATTTATTCAGTTCTTTTGTGAAAAGTAACTGTTTTATTCGCCTCGAAAAAGATCGCGGCAATGTAGCTGCGGGAGAAATCGTCACCATTGAACCTTTTAATCACCTATTGGGGCAATAATGGCTGAATTAAGCTACGAAGAAGAACTGCGCTATAACCGCCAAATCATCTTAAAAGCAGTTGATTTTGACGGGCAAGAAAAGCTGAAAGACAGCAGAATGTTAATTGTCGGTCTGGGCGGTTTAGGCTGTGCGGCAAGTCAATATCTTGCTGCCGCTGGCGTGGGGCATTTAACCTTGTTGGATTTCGACACGGTATCGCTTT
>CBCSVJ010000290.1:0-2119 GCA_965143545.1 uncultured Haemophilus sp.
GCCATGGTTTGTCCCCCAAACCAAATCACCGCAGCAATAAATAAACCGCCTACGAAGTTGCCTAAATACACCACAATCCAATTTCGAATCATTTGGGTTGTGGTTATTTTTCCGCCTACACGGGCAACTAAGGTTAAAGTAGAAGAGGTGAATAATTCAGATCCTAAAATCACCACCATAATTACGCCTAAAGAGAAGACTAACCCACCAACTAACTTGGTTAATCCCCAAGGCGCACCAGCGCTTGCTGTTTGAGTTGTCGTATAAAATACAAAGGCTAATGCAATACAAGCCCCAGCACTAATACCAGACATGAATGATAAAAATGGGCGTTTTTGCGCTTTATACGCAGCGACGCTTTCAGCATAATCCGTTGCTTCAACTGGTGTGAGAGCAACAGAAGATTGATTTAAATTTTCTGATGCCATATCTAACTCCAAATAGTTGGTTTATTATTTTTTATACTACAACATAGGTATTCCTATACCCGTTTGGTATTCTACTCTCTTAAAAAACCATTGCAAGGATTCCCCGACTTATTCCAAAAAAATTTGATATTTTGCAAGTTTTGGTAAATTTTATTTTCAAATACAAAAAAAGCGAGATATCACTATCCCGCTTTTGATATATAAATAACGCAGATTAAAACGCAATACGATCGCGGTTTTTCTCTAACGTTGCTTTACCAATGCCTTGTACTTCAAGCAATTGTTCTGCCATAGTGAAATTACCGTGCTTTTCACGATACTGCACAATGGCTTCCGCCTTTTTCGCACCAATACCAATTAGCGCTTTTTGAATTTCTGATGCACTGGCGGTATTGATATTTAATTTATCACTCACTGCTTGTTGTGTAGTTTGTGATGCGGTTTGTTGCTGAACTTGCGCTTGAGGTTGAGCTTGTTCAGTCACCTTTTCCTCTGCAAACACTTGCGAGCTCAACATTGTGGTCGCAACAAATAATGAACTAAATAAATGTTTCATCAATTTCATAAAAATGCCCTTTATTAACAAAAAGTACCGTTGACTCATATCAACAGCGACATTTTTAAGAAATACCAAAAAACACGCAAGAAATTGACCGCACTTTTGCGATCCTGATCGCAAAAATTACATTTAAGTAAATGAAAAAACGACCTTAGCGCACCACCACTGCCGTGCCGCTTGCAATCACCATAAACATGCTTTTCGTGCCTACCGTTGTGTAGTTAACTTCTACGCCAACAATGGCATTAGCACCCAAGGCATATGCTTTTTCTTCCAGTTCTTTCAACGCATCTTGACGCGCGCGACTAACACGACGCTCATAAACACTCGAACGCCCACCAATCACATCGGTAATAGCCGCAAAAAAATCACGGATGAAGTTTGCCCCAGCAATCACTTCCCCAAAGACGACTTGTTTATATTCTACGATTTGTTTACCTTCAATATTAGGCGTAGTGGTAATAATCATTTTGTATCCTTTAATTCTCGTAAAAAATCAACCGCACTTTAGGCAGTTAATTTTGATTTTAAAACGGCCAATGCCTTCGCACGATGAGAGATTTTCTTTTTCTCTACGGTTTCTAATTCGGCAAAGGTGCAGCCTTTTTCTGGGCTAAAAAAGAGCGAGTCGTAACCGAAGCCATTTTCACCTTTTTCTTCATAAATAATCTGCCCGTCACATTCACCTTGAGCAATGATAGGAGAAGGATCACTTGGGTGTTGTAATAACACGATCGTACTCACAAATTTTGCTTGGCGACGTTCCGTTGGAACATCTGATAATTCTGCCAGTAATTTTTCTCGGTTTTTCGCATCAGCTTCATCACCATCTACACCCGCATAGCGTGCAGAATATAATCCAGGTGCACCATTTAACGCATCCACCACGAGACCAGAATCATCTGCAATGGCCGGTAAACCCGATTTTTCAGCCGCATAGCGTGCTTTAAGGATCGCATTTTCGACAAACGTTAAGCCCGTTTCCTCTGGACTTTCGATGCCTAAATCCGTTTGAGCAATCACTTCAAAACCAAAATCTGCTAATACATCCGCCATTTCTTTTACTTTGCCTTTATTACCTGTGGCAAGCACAATTTTTTGTTTCATGATTCTGTCCCTCATATCAAACATT
>CBCSVJ010000291.1:0-2114 GCA_965143545.1 uncultured Haemophilus sp.
TCAATACTACAAAAAAATATTCCCCCTCTTTAGCAAAGAGGGGGCTAAGAATACAGTCAAACTGAATAACTTACTCAGCTTGTTCTTCCACGCCTTCCATATCCGATAAATGCTCATCCGGCACGGTTACACGTACCTGAATTAAACGGCGGCTATCGGCAGAGGTCACTTTAAATTGAATATTTTCTAAGGTGATTTCTTCACCTCGTTTAGGTAAATACCCAAAGGCTTGCATGATTAAACCGCCAATGGTATCCACTTCTTCATCATCAAAATGTGTGTTGAATTGCGCGTTAAAATCATCAATATCCGTTAGCGCACGCACCGCATAAGTATGGCGAGAAAGCTGACGAATATCTGCGACATCTTCCTCATCAAATTCGTCTTCAATATCACCGACAATTTGTTCGAGAATATCTTCGATAGTCACCAAACCTGATACCGCACCAAACTCATCCACCACAATCGCCATGTGGAAACGCTCAGAACGGAAATCTTTTAACATACGATCAACACGTTTACTTTCCGGCACAATCACAACTGGACGTAACAACGTGGAAAGTTCGAACTCTTCCGCATCTTCACGTAAAAACTTAAGCAAATCTTTTGCGTGCAAAATACCTTCAATATTATCGCGGTCATCCGTATCTGCAATCACAGGAAAACGAGAGTGGGCCGATTCAATAATGGTATTCAAGCAGGCATCGAGATCTTGATTCGATTCAATAAATACAATTTGCGAGCGTGGAATCATGATATCGCGCACACGAAGCTCTGCAATTTCCATTACCCCTTCAATCATCTCACGAGTGTTTTGATCGATTAAATCGTTTTGTTCTGAATCGCGAATCACTTCGACGAGTTCTTCACGGTTTTTCAACTCACCTTGGAAAAAGCGGCCAATAAGTGATTGGAAAAAAGATTTTTTAGTTGTTTCAGTTTGATTACTCGAATGTTCTTCGTTCATAAAATTAAATGTGTTACTGTCGGATTGACGGTGTGAAAAGTAGCATATTTTGACAAAAATCGCAAAAAACTTAAGCTAAATGGCTGAAAATAAAGTGCGGTTAAAAACATGGTAATTTTTAACCGCACTTTTACTTTAAAACTCTAGTCGTTGCGTTAACCCTTCCTCTGGTTCTTGACTTCGGAAAATCAGCCATAACCTCAACACATCAATCATAATTCCACGATGCAACGTAAGATAAAGCGGAAATCTGTGCAAGATATACGCTATTTGGATAGGTATACAATATCCGACCAACACGGATATTGCCTAAGGCGGAATGTCCACCGAGCATGACAGTCATAAAAACCTCTAATCTAAACTGAAAAATAAACTTCATTACTTATGTTGGGTTCAGATAGTAAGAAGTCATACCAATTAGATAAAATGATCTTAAATTGGTCAAACCCAAGATAATCATCGGGATATTCTTCATCACCACAATAAATAGTTACTTTATCTAACGAGATTATCGCACCTAAAGTTTGCCCCCACATATCATATTCAAGAATTTCTTTTTTAGATATTTTATCAATCTCTTCTAGACCATTTTTTATCCACTTTTGTAAATGGCTTATACCTAATCCCTCATCATCAATTAAAAAATGAGTTATATTTAAATCTTCATTTATATTTAGAATAGAGCAATGTGGTTCTAAAGATCCATCTTTCCACATATCGATCCAACTAAACTTAACATTTATCATATGCTACTTGCCTCCCATAACTGGATAAACTGTAGTTTTAGGTTCTTTGTATCCTTCTACTTCTACACAGGGGTGATATTTTCCAATATTCATTTTATGGATAATATTTTTTATCCAACAAATTAAGATTTTCTAATATTTCATCATTTGTCATATAAAAAACAGGTTCTATTATACTAATCAGATCCAATGCAAAATCACGAAACTCCTCTCTCCAATCAATTGATGAATTCATCAATTCTAAGGCTCTATAAGAAATCTCCTGTTCTGATGCATTATTACTTACCATGGATCTAATTTCATTTATAAAGTCTTGTTCACTATATCTGATCATTTTTATTTCCCAATTGAACTAACATATCAACAAATGAGCATTAGTATTCTGAGATTATCAATAAGCT
>CBCSVJ010000292.1:0-2113 GCA_965143545.1 uncultured Haemophilus sp.
CAAGATGTTCATTAACCCAAATGGCCCCATTTCCAAATACTGTGAACCATAAAACAAAGAATAAACTTGGCACCATCAATACGCCGAAAATAAACTCCCGTAAAGTTCGTCCGCGAGAAATCCGTGCGATAAAAATTCCAAAGCCAGGCGCCCACGAAAACCACCATGCCCAGTAAAAAACTGTCCAATCCATAAACCAGTCTAAATGTTCTACATCATAGGCATAAGCCTTGAAGCCGACTCTAATTAAACCGCTTAAGTAGGTACCAATATTTTCCGTAAAAGCAGAAATTAAATATATTGTCGGACCGAATAACAAAACCAGTAACATAAAGAGAAAGGTAACGCCTAGATTTAGCTCACTAAGAATACGGAACCCGTTGGCGATACCCTGCAGTGAAATTAAGATAGCAATGATAAAAACACTCACTAAAATAAGGGGAACCAAATACGGTGAGTTATCCAATAAATGCATTGAATGGAAGGCAGCCGCCAACCGAATCGCACTGTAACCTAAGGTTGCAACTACGCCAAATAAGGTGGTACAAATCCCGAGAATATCAATGACATCCCCCACTTTTCCATCAATCTTTTCTTTCAGTAAGGGATAAAAACAAGAGCGTAAAGAAAACGGTAATTTATAGCGAAATCCGAAGTACGCAATCGTAAGTGCAATTAATCCATAAATAGCCCAAGCACTGATGCTCCAATGAAAAATACTAAAAAACAATGCCGTTCTAACTTTCTCATATTCACCTATTGGTGAAAGAAAATGTGAAAGCGGTTCAGCAACACCAAGAAAAACAATGCCAATACCAATTCCAGAGGTAAAAAGTAACGCAATCCAAGAGCCTAATTTAAACTCTGGTTCTTCCTCATCACTCCCGAGTTTAATATCGCCGTATCGTCCTAACGCCAAGAAAAGTAAAAAGAACAGAAAAAATGCACTCAGTAAAATATAAAACCAGCTAAATTGAGAGAAAATAAATGCTTTCGCCGCAGCAAGATAAGATATAGTTTGCTGCGTATCAAATAAAAGGGCTGCAATAATCGCTAAACTAAAACCTAAACTGCCCCAAATAACATTTGCTTTGAAAGTATTTTGTATCTTCATATTTGTTTTAAGATAAAAAGTGCGGTTAAAAATTTAGAGGATTTCCAACCGCACTTTAGTCTTATTATTCAGCCAGTTCTGTTTGCTCGTGTGCCATCAATTCTTGACCCACATCGTCTAGCAAACTTAAGTAACGTTCATAATGTTTCAACATATCGGCAATTAATTCATCTTGATCCATATATTGCACATCATAACCCACTCGACCATCAAAGAAGTAAGTGTATGGTTCATAAGTCATACTATGCTGGATATGTGGCAAGTTATCGTCATTAATTAATTGCTCTGACACCTCACGACCGACAGATTTCACCCCATACATAAAGTCTCGCATCAAATCTTTCTGAATGACTAACTCGACTGCAGGTTCATCTTGATCAAATAACGTGTTAATTTGTACGCTTAAGTCATATTTGCCAATCAACTCTTGACGTAATTCACGCATAGCCGGTAAAACCGTATGTTTAAGGAAACGTAAAATATCTTTTTCTTGCGTTTGGTTCATCATTTGTTCCAAACGTTCTTTCCATTTATCCCCCGTCCAGAAAATACTGGTTGGATTAACTTTGGTATCAAAATATTTTTTATCTGCACTCAAGCCTTTCCATAAACTAAAGCACATCAGCAACATCAACATCGCAAAAGGTAATGCTACCAACAAAGTCATGGCCTGCAGGTTTGCCAAACCACCCGATTGCATTAAAACAATCGCGACGACTGACATTAATACACCCCACATTACGGCCTGCCAACGAGGTGCTACAAGGCTTTTATCGCGTGATGCAATGTTATTTAATACATAAATACCAGAGTCTGCCGAGGTGATAAAGAATAAAGAAATCACCACCAAACTCACTAAACCGGTCACACTAGAAAGCGGTAAATAATCTAAGAATTTAAAGAGCAACGTTTCAGGCGAGGAAATCATTTGTCCTAACGTACCTGCAGCTTCCCCATCATTCAACCAAATGGCCGTATTACCAAATACGGTAAACCACA